>CALXMJ010000295.1 GCA_944389445.1 uncultured Victivallales bacterium
CCCGACTCCGGGGACGTCTTCGATCAGCAGGTGACCGTCCGCGAACAGGCAGACGATCACATCGCGGATGACTTCCGGTTTTCCCTTGAAAACCCGTGCGATATTCTGCTCAAGGCGTTTGACGACCTGACGGAGAAAATCAAATGTGTATCCGGTGTTGTCGATTTGTCCGTTCTCCGGCGTATCCGTTCCCTCTTCAATGCCGGGATTGTCCGGATCGTTGAATACGATCATGACGCTGCCGATCTGAATCAGATCCATGTGTTTGATCCGTTTGGATGTAATCGGCGAAGAATTGACGAACGTTCCGTTTGCGCTTCCGAGGTCCGTAATCGTTATTCCGCCGTTTTCCTCCGTGATGCGGAGATGATGACGGGATACATTCCGGTCGTTGATGATGATGTCGCAATCGGAATCGCGTCCGATGACGAGCGTCGGTTTTTCTATGGCGATCTCGCGGACGACTCCGTAGCCCTCCTGAATCGTGAGTGTCGGCGGATTCTGGTAACGTGCCGTATTGCTCATGGCAACCCTTTCTTCTGACTTTCTGAAATCAGGTGTCGTGACTTTTTCCGAATTATGGAACTATAAACATAAATCCCTGTTTTTCAAGCAGAAAAGGAACTCTTTCCCGGGAAAATTAAGGATTTTTAACAATGGCGCCACTCTTCCCGTTCTCTCCGGATGGAAAGAGGAGGCAATCTGCCGTTTCCGTGCAAGCTCCTTTTAATTCCCGGTTTCCCGGATTTTGCTCCGCTTCATTTTTTCCGTGATGATCTGGATCAGCGCATAGAAAACCGGAATGAGAAGGGTTCCGAAAATGACGGAGATCAGCATTCCGCCGAAGACCGCTGTTCCGAGGGAGCGACGGCTGACCGCTCCGGCTCCGGTCGCGACCACCAGCGGGAAAGTTCCGAGAATAAAGGATATCGCTGTCATCAGGACGGCGCGGAAACGGAGTTTCGCCGCTTTTTCGGCGGCGTCGCGGATGGAGAGCCCCTGTTCATGATTTTCCTTTGCAAACTCCACGATCAGGATCGCCGTCTTGCAGGCGATGCCGAACAGCAGAACGAATCCCACCTGCGTGTAGATGTTGTTCGTGATCGAGAGCGCCAGCAGCGAGACTAGAGCGCCCGCCAGGGCGATCGGCACGGAGAGAAGGACGGAAAGGGGAATCATCCAGCTTTCATACTGGGAGACAAGGAAAAGATAGATGAACACCAGCGCAAGCGCAAAAATGATGACCGTCTGACCGGAGGAGAGTTTTTCCTGATAGGACATATCGGTCCAGTCGAAGGTCATTCCAAAAGGCATGACCCGTGCGGCGATCTGTTCCATTTCCTTCATGGCTTCCCCGGTGCTTGCTCCGGACGCGGGAGAGCCGGTGATCGTCGCGGAAGTGTACATGTTGTACCGGGAGAGATACTGCGGAACAAATTTGTTCCGGATGGAGGTGAAGGCTCCCAGGGGAACCATTTCCCCCGAATTGCTTTTGATGTGGATGTTCGGGATATCGTCCACGCCGTCGCGGTATTTCGACTGTGCCTGCACTTCGACCTTGAAGCTCTTGCCGTACTGGTTGAAATCGTTAATATAGCGGTACCCGAACAGCGACTGAAGGGCTGTATTGATTCCGGAGAGCGGAACATCCATTTTCAAAGCTTTTTCCCGGTCGATTGCCAGGTAAAGCTGCGGCAGGCTGGCGCGGAAGGTCGAGAACACCCCCTGCAGTTTCGGCGATTTGTTCGCTTCAGCGACAATCGCATTGACTGCCGCCTGCAATCTCTGCGGATCGCTTCCCATGCGGTCCTCCAGAACGAACGAGAAGCCGCCCGTGGTGCCGATTCCGGGAACGCTCGGCAGATTGAACGGGATCACCGCCGCTTCGGGAATCGCTCCGAGCTTTCCGTAGAGTTTCTTTACGATTTCAAACTGATGCAGTTCCGGGATCTGGCGTTCTTTCCACGGTTTCAGAATGGCAACGGCAAATCCGCAGTTGGAGGCCGCCACTCCGTTGATGATGTTGTAGCCGGCGGTGGAGAAAACATCGGAAACGCCTTCCGTTTTCTCAAGGATTTTCTGCACTTTTGCCATGACCTCGTTCGTCCGGTCCAGCGAAGCGGCATCAGGAAGCTGGAGATTGACGAAAAACGCTCCCTGATCCTCGTCCGGGATGAATCCGGTCGGAAGGACCCCGTAGAGCCACCAGAGCGATGCCGTGAGGCAGGCGTAGAGAATCGCTGTGATCGCCACCTTGCGGAGCAGAGAGCGAACCACGACGGTATAACCGCTTGTGAGTTTGTCGAAACAGAAATCAAACCAGCGGAAAAGGAAGAATTTGCGTCTGTTTCTGTCCATCGGTTTCAGAATGAGCGCGCTCAGCGCCGGGCTCAGGGTCAGGGCGTTGATCATGGAGATGAAGACGCTGACGGCGATTGTCAGTCCGAACTGGCGGTACATCACACCGGTGATTCCGCTCATGAAGCAGATCGGGATGAACATGGCGAGCAGCACGGATGTCGTGGCGATGATCGGCGATGTGACCTGCCGCATGGATTTGATAGCCGCCTCCTTCGGGGGCAGTCCCTCTTCCTCCATGATCCGGCTGACGTTTTCAATCACGACGATTGCGTCGTCCACCACAATTCCGATGGCGAGGATCAATCCGAAGAGCGTGATCAGGTTGATGGAGAATCCCATGGCATACATTGCCGCGAACGTTCCCACCAGCGAGACCGGGATGGCGATCGTCGGCACCAGCGTGGCGCGCCAGTCCTGCAGAAAGAGAAATGTGACAAGCACCACCAGCAGCACCGCTTCGATCAGTGTCACGACCACTTCCTCAATGGAAGAGGAGATGAACTTTGTCGTATCGTATTGAATGCCGTATTCCAGATCCTCCGGGAAGACCGTTTTTTTCAGGTACGCCAGTTTTTCCTGACACTGCTTTGCAATCTGGATGCCATTGGCGTCGTTGAGCTGGTAAACTGCGAGCAGGGCGCCCGGTCGGCCATTGACTTTTGCATCGCTGGCGTAATTCTCAGCACCCATTTCGACTTTGGCGACGTTCCGGATCTTGACCTGCGATCCGTCCTTTTCCGCACGGATCACGATGTTGCCGAAATCTTCCGGCGTGGAGAGACGGCCCTGTGTGCTGATGGAGAGACGCATCGGGTTTTTGCTGTCGTTCGGAGGATCGCCGATGGCTCCGGCGGAAACCTGGACGTTCTGGTTCGAAATCGCCTGGATCACCTCGTCCGCGCTGATATTCAGCGAGGCAAGACGGTCGGGGTCCAGCCAGATGCGCATGGAGTATTTCCGTTCGCCGAACTGGGTTACATCGCCCACACCGGGAATTCGTGCGATTTCGTCCTTGATGTAGTTTGACATGAAGTTGCTGAGATAGAGGGCGTCATGCGTCCCCTTCGGGGAGGTCAGGGAAATGATGATCAGCATGTTCGCCGATTTTTCCTTGACGATCACTCCCTGCTGTTTGACTTCCGAGGGCAGCTGTGCATCCGCCCAGTTCACACGGTTCTGGACGTTGACGGTATTGGAATCCCCGTCCGTTCCGATGTCGAATGTGACATTGATGACGGCGGACCCGCTGTCTGTCGCGGTCGAACTCATGTAAAGCATCCGTTTGACTCCGTTGATCTGCGCCTCGATCGGCTGGATCACGGTATTCTGAACGGTTGCGGCGTCAGCTCCGGGATAATTCGCGGAAATCTGCACCAGCGAAGGCGTCATGTTCGGGTACTGGGCAACCGGCAGGGTCATGATTGCGATCCCTCCCGCAAGCAGGAAGAGAAGAGAAATCACGATGGCGAACCGGGGATGTTCTATGAAAAATTTACTGATCATCGGACCGCTCCGGAATCGGCGGTTTGCACGCGGGGAGTCACTTTCGCGCCCTGCTGTACTTTCGAGACGCCTTCCACGATCACGTTCTCCTGCTCACGCACGCCGGAGGTGATATAGAGCGTTCCGTCCTGCTGATGTCCCTTGATGTTGCGCCGCTCGACGGTGTTGTCTTTGTTGACCACATAAACGTAATCGCCGGACATGTCGCTCTGCATTGCCGCCAGCGGCACGCTGACCGTCTGTTTCGGCGCGGCGGTGGGGATCCGTACCTTTACATACATGCCGGGAATGAGATCGTAGTCCGGATTGTCGAACACCGCGCGGATCTTGAATGTTCCGGTGGATTCATTGACCCGGTTGTCCATGGAGTCGATTTTCCCGGTGAGCTTGTATTTCCGTCCGTTCTGGAAAAAGAGTTCGACGGGGACGTTCCGATAGTTGTTCCTGCGGTTTTCGCGATTGCTCATGATTTCGAGCATGTCGAGCTCGTTCAGGCGGAAATCGACTTTGACGGGGCCGGAACGGAGGACTGTTGCCAGCTTGCCGCTTTCCGGACCGACCAGATTTCCTGCGCTGTAGGTGCGGAAACTGATTCTGCCGTCGAACGGAGCAAGAATTTTTGTATAGCTGAGATTCAGTTTTGCCTGTTTGAGTTTTGCATTGGCCGCCATGACTTCGGCATCGGCCTGCATTTTTTCGGATTCGGCGGCTTCGAAATTCTTTTTGGCGGTTGCCTCTTTGGAAAGGAGGGTTTTGTAGCGCTGGTAATCCTCGTCGGCTTTTTTCAGTTTTGCCTGAGCCTGCATCAGATCGGCTTCGGCGGCGCTGACAGCGGCTTCATACTGATCTGGTTCGATCTGGTAGAGGAGCTGTCCTTTTTTCACCATCTGCCCTTCCTGGAAGTTGCATTTCTGGAGAAAGCCCTGGACGCGGGCGACCAGATCCACGGAATCGTATGCCCGGATATTGCTGATGGACGGCGTGAACGTCTTGTAGACGGCCTTCATCGCCGGCTGCACGGTGACAGCAGGCGCGGCACGTTCCGGACTTTTTTCTTCTTTGCAGCCGGAGCCGATGAGAATTGCTCCGGCGGTCAGTGCGATGATCGGAATTACAGCTCTCATAGCTCCTCCTGCGTTATGTTGGAAATTAAAAGTTGTGAACGACGAGTCCGTCTCTGAGTTTCGGCTCGAACCATGTGGATTTCGGCGGCATGATTTTTTCTGCGTCGGCGATGTCCATCAGCTGATCGAGTGTGGTCGGGAACATGGAGAACGCCACGGCCGCCTTGCCGGAATCCACCAGCTTGACGAGTTCCTTTGTCCCGCGGATTCCGCCGACAAAGTCGATTCGTTTGCTGGTTCGGGGATCATCAATGCCGAGAACCGGTCCGAGCAGATTGTCCTGCAGAATGCTGACATCCAGTTTTTCGATGACGCCGAGTTCGGAAGTATCGAATTTCGGCGTCAGCTTGTACCATTCGTGATCGAGGTACATGCAGATTTCGGAGATTTTCGATGGTGTCTGATCCGTCGTTTTTTCCACTTGGAACTTCTGCGCGATTTCGGCAAGGAAGTCCTCTTTCGTGCGTCCGTTGAGATCCTTCACCACGCGGTTGTAGGCAAGAATGCGGAGCTGGTTCGAAGGAAATGTGACGGCGAGAAAATAATTGTAATCCTCTTTGCCTGTGTGGTTCGGGTTCTGCGCTTTACAGGCGATTCCGGAACGGGAGGCGGAGGCGGCGCGGTGATGTCCGTCCGCGATGTAGAAACAGGGAACCTCCTTTTCAAAGAGATCGGAGAGAAGCCGGGAACGTTTTTCTCCGGCTTTCCAGAGCTTGTGTTCGATGCCGTCCGCCGCGACGAAGGAAAAGTAAGGCGTTTCCGCTGTGATTTCATCGACGATCCGGTCGATGTTCGGATTGTCGCGGTAGGTCAGAAAGACCGGACCGGTATGGGAACGGAGATCCATCACATGACGCGCGCGGTCATCTTCCTTGTCCTTGCGTGTCTTTTCATGTTTTTTGATGATATTGTTGTTGTAGTCCTCAACGGACGCGGCGCCCGCGATTCCGATCTGGAGATGATCGCCCATTTTGAGGGAGTAGACATAAAGATTCTTTTCCCTGTCCTCCACGAGCGGCGCCTCCTGGATGAGCCGTTTAAAATTTTCCGCGGCTTTCGCGTAGACGGGATCGCTGTAAAGATCAATTCCCGGTTCCAGTTCGATTTCCGGACGGGAGACCCGGAGGAAACTCAGGGGATTGCCTTTGGCAAGTTCCGCCGCTTCCTCGCTGTTGACAACGTCATAAGGGACCGCCGCGACCTGCGCGACCTTGTCCGGGGTGGGCATCATTCCGTTGAATCCTTGAAAAATAGCCATGGCTGTCTCCGTTTCCTTTTTATGAAATTTATATCCTGTACTATATCATGAAAAAGAAAGTTATGCAAGACTGCGAAGCGGAATCTGATGCAATTATTTCCTCCGGCTTTGTTGAAAAAACAGGAAAGATGCTTTATATTTTCCCTCTGAAGAAACTCTTTTTCATACAACATCAATCAGGAGCTTGTATCATGTATCTTGGAAGAATTGTCGCGGCGGGAATGACCGCCAAAGGAAATGTTGTCGCCGCCTATCGTGTTTCGTCCCGCTCGTTCCCGAACCGGACGGCAAGTCTGGCGGGGGAGACCGTTTCGATCATTCCGCGCAAGGGATTTGAATCCGATCTGGCGAAAAATCCGTATATCGCCTATAACTGCATCCGTCTTGCCGGAAAGATTGCCGTTGCGACAAACGGTTCCCATACCGATCCGATCGTCGAAAAGATCAAGGCGGGCATGAATCTCCGCGACGCGTTTGCGCTTTCCCTGCTCGCCATGGATTATGAAAAGGATTCGCTGGATACGCCCCGTATCGCGGTCGGAGTCGATGCGGAGACAAAGAAGGGGGCTGTGGCGATCGTCCGCAAGGATGCGCTCCTGGTCAACATTTTTGATCTTGTTCCCGGAAAACTCTACTATGTCTCCACTTACGGGAAGAACACTCCTTCTCTTGACAATGTCGATAATGATTTCGATGCCGCCTGCGCGGACTGCGCCTGCAATTATGTGATTTCGCAGGGGGTGTTTGCCGATTTTGAGAATCCTGTCACGTCGGCTGCCGCCGTCTGGACCGGTTCCGGGTACCATCTTTCCGTCAAGGATGCCTGAGTTCACATGAGTTCGTTTCTTGATCGTCTGAACCCGCCGCAGAAGGAGGCCGCGACCACTATCGAAGGTCCCCTGCTGGTCCTGGCGGGCGCGGGCACCGGCAAAACCAGCGTGATTACCAGCCGCATCGCCTACATGATTCAGAACGGGGTGCCGCCGACTTCGATCCTCGGCGTCACCTTCACAAACAAGGCGGCAAAGGAGATGCGCGAGCGACTGAACCGGATCGTCCCCGTCGAGGATGCAAACAAGGTCACGCTGGGAACGTTCCATTCGTTCTGCGCCCGCATCCTGCGGAGAGATATCCACTACGCGGGAAATTTCAATTCGAAATTCAGCATTGCGGACGACAGCGACCAGAAAAGCATTCTCCGGCAGGCCGCCGCGGAGCTCGGATATTCCAAGAATGACGCTCCCACCGATGAAGCCGCCGCGTTCATTTCCCATGCAAAAAACAGATTGCTTGATCCCTCAGCCGCATACGAGGATGCCAGGCTGAATCATCCCGCACAGCTCCGTCTGGCGGAGATTTATGAGCGGTACCAGAAGATGCTGGAGCTTCAGAATATCGTCGATTTTGATGACATGCTGATGCTGACCTTGAAGATTTTCGAGAATCATCCGGAGATTCTCGAACGCTACCGCGACATTTACCGCTATCTGCTGGTTGACGAATATCAGGATACGAATCAGGCGCAGTTCCGCATTCTTCAGCTCCTTGCCGGAGATCGCGCCAATATCTGCGTCGTGGGCGACGACGACCAGAGTATTTATGCCTGGCGCGGCGCCGATGTCTCCAACATTCTTGATTTTCCCAAACTCTTTTCCGGGGCAAAACAAATCAAGCTGGAACAGAACTACCGCTCCACAAACAAGATTCTCGATGCGGCAAACGCGGTGATCGCCAAAAACGACAGCCGCTACGACAAGAACCTCTGGTCCGCGAAGGGCAGCGGGGAAAATCTCCATCTGGTGAAAGCGCGTGACGGCGAAGCGGAAGCCGCGTTCGTCGTGAACACAATCCGCAATCTTGCCGCCGGCGGCGAGTACAATCTGAAGGACTGCGCGGTTCTTTACCGCTCCAACCATCTTTCGCGTGCATTCGAACAGGAGTTCCGCAAATACGGAATCCGTCCGAAAATTGTCGGCGGACAGGAGTTCTTTCAGCGGAAAGAGGTAAAGGATGCCGCCGCCTATCTGAAACTCCTCATCAACGAACGGGACGACCAGAGTCTGCTGCGCGTTATCTCTGTCCCGCCGCGCGGAATCGGCGACAAGGCGATCGAACGTCTCCGCGAACTTCAGAAGGTTTCTCCGACCATCTCCCTGCTGGAGATCATGACCGATCCGACTTATCTGACCACGGTTTCCCCCTCCGCTTCGAAGGCGTCGCAGCAGTTCGCTTCGACCGTTTCCGCGTTCCGTGACCGTTTCCGGGATGCCCCCTCTCTTTCTCTCTGTGCACGGGACTATCTTGACGAGATCGGCTATCTTCACGGAATGCAGCGAATCTACAAGGACCGGGAGGAAGCAGAGAAGCGTCTCGAAAATGTGATGGAGTTCCTCAATTACATCGGTCAGTTCGAAGTTTCCTTCGGACAGGAGAACAAGCGCCGCGCCACTCTCCTGGATTTCGTGGAAAGCTATTCCCTGATGGATGAAAACGACCGTACGGAAGAGGATGAGGATGAAGATGCTCCGGTCATGTCCACGGTTCATGCCGCGAAAGGTCTGGAATGGCCGGTGGTTTTTCTCGTCGGAATGGAACAGAACGTTTTTCCGCATGAACGTTCGCTCAGGGAAAACGGTCTGGACGAGGAGCGCCGTCTGTTTTACGTTGCCATTACCCGGGCGCGTGAACTGCTTTATCTCACGTTCTGCGGAGAGCGGTTCAAATACCGGGAATCCGTCCGGCAGTTTCCGTCGCCGTTCCTTCAGGACCTGCCGGAAGAGATCGTGGACCGTGATGTTCCGGAAAATCTGAATTACGGGGCCAGCGACGAGAACAAAATCCGTGCCTATCAGGAGATCTTCCGTCTGCTTGACGAAGAGCCGGAGGATGATTACGATTTCTGATCCGGGGGATGCTTCCCGGAAAAGACGTTCCGGAAAGGCTTTTTTCATACAATCGGCAGGAAAGGGGTGTGCCATGAATCAACAGGATCGTGACATTTTACGGACACTTGCGGAAAAAATCGTTGAGAAGGCGTCCTCGCCGGAGATGAGCGCACGGAGGGAGGCGTGGTACCGCATGAACGCCCTCCGGTCGGAGCGGCCGATGGTGCTGGTTTCTCCCGAGGGGGCATGGAAGGAGATTCAGGAGCTTACTCCGATTCAATGTTCCGATCCTGTCGCCCGTGAATTTGAATGGCAGTTCCGTCAGCGTCTCTGGCTGGTGTCGTTTCAGGACGACATGCCCGTGGAGGCGGATTTCAGTCTCGGCTATGAGATGGAACCAGACACCTGGGGGGTGAAAATCGAAAAGCGTCATTCCGGAATGGAGGGCGGGGCATACAAGCCGATTCCTCCTTTGACTGATTTATCGCGGGATCTGAAAAAACTGCATTTCCGGACTCTCCGCTGGAAAAAAGATGTTTACGAATGGAAAAAGGAACTGGCGGAAACGGCGTTCGGCGATCTTTTGAAAATCGTTCCCGCTCCGGGATACTGTTTCTGGACCTGCGGCATGACCTGCAATGTGATTGATCTGATCGGCATGGAGGAAATGATGATCGGCATGTACGACCAGCCGGAAAATATTCATGCGCTGATGCGCTTCCTTGCGGACGATCTGGAACAGTATCTGAATCAGCTGGAATCCGCCGGGCTGCTCTGGTACAACAACGGTTCGAATCTGGTCGGTTCCGGACATTGCGGACTGACCCGCGAACTGCCCTCGGCGGAACAGCCTGTGCCGAAGGTGACGACGGCGGCGCTCTGGGGGCTGGCGGAATCTCAGGAGACTGTCGGAATCTCTCCGGAGATGTTTGCCGAATTCATCTGGCCTTACCAGAAACGGCTTCTGCAGCGTTTCGGGCTGGGATATTATGGATGCTGCGAACCGGTCAATGAGCGTCTGCACTCCATCCGGGAAGCCGGAAATCTCCGTGCGGTCTCCGTTTCTCCCTGGGCGGATGTGGAACAGTGCGCGAATGAACTGCGGGAGAAGTATGTGCTCTGTCATAAGGTGAACCCCTCATACATCTGCCTGAATTTCAACGAGATCGAAATACGCAGGGAACTGCGGCGCCGTCTTGATGTCTGCAGAGGTCTCAACAATGTTTTCGTCCTGAAAGACACCCATACGGTTCATCATGAGCCGGACCGCTTCAAGCGCTGGGTGGAAATTGCCCGGGAAGAATTCCGTGCGTGAGAGGGCTTCTTTTCCTTTCTTATCCTTTCCGCCGGAAAAGAAAGGCTCCCGAAGGGGATCTCCGGGAGCCTTTGAGAAACGAACCCGTTCCGGATTTCAATATTTGAGAAGCGGAGTTTCCAGCAGTCCGCAGGGGACAAGCTGGCGGCTGGTCACTTCATAGAAACGGAACTGCGCGGGGCCCGTCCATGACGGCCATTTCTCATGGAGATAGAAGGGCCCGTGCGAATTGCGGCGGTGTCCGTAGACTTCAATTTCCAGAGTGTTTTCCCCGTCTTTGAGCCATTCCGAGATGTCAAGCTTGTACGGCGGCCATGGAAGCATCTGCTGTTCCGAACCGTTGATGCGCACGCCGAGCGCGACGCCGCGCCATGCCGGAATTTCCAGAATGACGGGTCCATCTGCCTCAGGACGGGAAAAGGTTGTCCGATATGTCAGATTGCCGGCATAGTTCTGGAAGCCCTGGGAGCACCAGTCGCCGATGTTCAGCGAATCGGGGAGGGCGGTGATTGTCTCTCCGCGGACTCCGAAGCGCCCGAGCAGGAAAACTGCTTCCAGTCCGGGCAGCAGCTCGTGATAAACCGTGGAGAGTTCCAGTTGATTGGTTCCCTTTTTCAGCAGTTCCGCGGGCAGTTTGACTTTCCGCATGGAGCGGTCGCACCAGAAGCCGGTGTCTTCCGCCTTGAACTCCGTTCCGTTGAGACGGAAGGTGTAGAGATCGGGACGTTCGATTCCCAGATGCAGTTCCGCGGGCAGGGCTTCACATTCAAACTCATACAGGAGTTTCAGATCAAGAGTCTTTTTCGGCGTTTTCTCTTTTGCGCTGAGCCATGGCTGGACCATCGAGCCGCCGCGTGGCTGTTTGCCGAGAATCTCACGGAGGCGCCCGTCGATTTTGAGAATATAATCCTTGATGCTGTAATAGGAGCCGCCGATGGAATAACTGGCATGATCAAGAACGAAGACATTGAAATCGTCGATGCCTGCGCCCCAGCGTTCGGGCAGACGGATGGTCTGTTGGAAAATCCGTTTTTCCGGTTTGCGTTCCGCATTTGCGATGTTTTCCGCGCACGCAATGAAAAGACGCGATTCCAGACGCGCAAACGAGGTCGGGAAGACACGTTTCCCATCCCTGTATTCCGAGGGAACCGCGTAACGTTCGCCGTTGTTCAGATTGAGTTCATAGACCGTCCATTCTTCCGGGAGTTTCCAGGCGACTTCCGCGTTTTCAAACGCGAGCGCGCGGTCCCGGACCATCGGGACATCCATCTGCGCATCGGTCCAGTCGACGGCTGTATTGCAGAGGAAAAGAGTTGCCAGATCATCGGCTCTGTGCAGAGAGTAGAGAACCGGGGCGATTTCCATGCAGTTTTCCGTGATGGAGACTTCGCGTGCGGATGCTTCCACATCTTTTGCCGCATTCGCCGGGGTGGTGCGCGTGAACATGCGGTAGATCTCTTTTGCCTCGCTGCTGGCAAAGCCGTCCACAAAGGCGGGCACGTCTCCCAGATAAACGACCTGTCCGCCGTTCTGTGCAAATTCCTTCAGAAGCGCAAGAGTCGTTTTGCGGATGGTTCTCATTTCTGGAATGAGCACCGCTTTGTATGAGGCTTTCGCAATGGAGATGGTGCAGCCGGAGACGGAACCGTGACGGGACATGACTTCTTCATCGCCGAAATCGAAATCCACATTGTCCTTCAGAATTTGATTGGTCAGATGATCCAGTCTGTTTTTCTCCTCGTCCAGTTCCTGTTCGGAACAGAGACAGAGGGCACGTCCGAACCAGGTTGATTCGATCGGATGGATCACCAGCAGATTGCGGATTTCTTCGCCTTCGGAGAGCGCCGCATTCAGGCGGGCAAAATAATTTTCCACGACGGGATAGCGCTCGCACCACGGAGACTGATAGGAGATGCTCGCAGGGTAATCGCGTTTTGCCTCGGCCTCCATGGAGTACCAGGCGAGATGCTGACAGCGCAGATTGATGCCGAGCGCAGTCTGCCAGTCGCCGAGGGCTTTGTGTCCTTCGAACGGGAAGTCCCATCCGGTGCAGCCGTAGGTTTCGGAAAGACGCGTCTTCCGTCCGAACTGATGCGCCATGGAGACGCACTGTTTTGCCGTGTCGAAGATGTTCCAGTGTTCGGTCAGCAGGTCGATTCCCGGACTCTGCATGTATTCATAGAAACGCATCGCGGCGCCGACGACATGGGTCTGGGATACAACGTTGTCTTCGCAGAGCACGTGTCCGGTGAATTCCATGTTGTGCTGTCCGCACCAGTCGCCGATCTGTTTCGAGAAAGAGGAGACGAACAGATCGGTCAGGACGTTGTAATAGTTCAGGCGCACGCGGGAAGTTGTTTTCCCGTCAACATCGAAATAAAGTTCCGGCAGATGGTCGAGAAGGTCATAACCGTACATTTCCCGGAATTTGGCGGGGACTCCGTCGGTCCAGGAGGAATAGTTCGGCTCGTCCGTGAAGATGCCCGGGACAGTCTTCCCGAGGGAATCCGGAATTTCTCTCGCATAGGCTTCATGCGTGACTTCGATGAATTTCCGGACCGCTTCCGGATTCATGGTGTCGAGATAGGTTTGCCCGTTATACCAGGAATTCGGAGAATCAATCTCGACGAAGAAGCGCAGGAAAGTTTCCCCATCCGCAAGACGTTCCCCCCGATTGAGTCTGCGCGGGGAAAAAGCGGCTTTTCCGTCGATTTTTGCGGCGAACCAGGCGAGATCCCCGTCCTTGTAGTCGGCTTTCTCCAGAGATTCCATTTTCAGGTTCCGCTTGCGGAAGCGGATGTCTTTTGTGACGAATCCGCCGCCCGCTCCGGAGGGCCAGCGGTCCTCGTCGTAAAGCCATGCGTTCATCCCCTGTTTCCCGGCTTCGTCGATGCACGCGCGAATGCATTCGAACCATTTGTCTCCGAGATATTCCGTATTGAGTCCGACTCTGGCGTGCATGAAGAATCCGCCCAGTCCCATTTTTTTCATGTTCCGGATCTGGGTTCTGAGTTCTTCCGGTTCCAGTTTGCTGTTCCACGCCCAGAAGGGGGCGCCACGGAATCCGCTTCCGGGATTCCCGATTTTTTTGATGAAGTCGTTCAGCATTTTTACCTCATGATAGAGTTGTTCCGAAAACGTGTTTCCCGTTTTCGTCTTAATTATAACCGATTTTTCAGCAATAAACCTTGACGATTCAGAAAAAAACAAGCATTATCTGACAAAAAACGGCTTGCGGAGTTTCCCGGATGATGTAAATTATGATTCAAAAAATGGAAGAAAGGGAATTTCTTAATGCCGAACCGATTGAAACCGCATCTGCAATGGCGGAATTTCGAACTGCGCGTGCAGACCGCCGGACACAAGGGCGATTCCATGACGCCCCATTCCCACGATTTTTATGAACTGGTGTTTGTTCATGAAGGCAAGGCGCGGCATTGTCTTGGAGACAACAATTATCCGGTGCGTGCAGGGGATGTTTTCATCATTCCTCCCGGTGTGACGCATGTTTACCGGAAAGCCAATATGGGCATTTACAATATGTTGTTTTCCAAGAGCTTCCTGAAACATTTCCAGCAGGATATGTCCGGCTTTCCGAACTACCAGCTTCTGTTCAATATTTCGCGGGATTTGCCGCTTTCCCATCGGCTGATGTCGCTTGATTCCGCGTATTTCCCGGAAATGACCCGTCTGCTGGACGACATTATTCACGAACAGGAGATCGGCGGGCACGGGAGCCGGAGTGCGGTCCTCAGCGATTTTCTGCGGGTGGTCCTGCTGATCTGCCGTCATTCGCATCCCGCGGGCGACCCGAAGAATCTGCATTACGCATATCGGATCAGCCATCTGATGGCCGAGTTCGATGAGCGGTATGCGGAAAGCTGGAGTCTGGAACAGATGGCTGTGTTCGCGAAAATGTCTGTCAGCGGATTCCGGCAGCAGTTCAAAAATCTGACCGGGAAAGCTCCGGTGGAATATCTGCTGGGAATCCGCCTGAAAAAGGCTTCGGAGATGCTTTGTCTCGGGGACAAGACCATCAGCGAAATCGCATTGCTTTGCGGATTTGAGGACAGCAATTATTTTTCGCGGCAGTTTAAAAACAATATCGGAATGAGTCCCCGGAACTATCGCAATATGATCGAATCCAGAAATTTTGAAAAAATAATTTGATTTCCGCTTGAAACCGTGCTAGATTCTATAGAGTGAAGGATGAAATATTAACGAGGCTGGTTATGTTATGAAGATTGAGCGATGGTCCCGAAGATTCGCCCTGTGTTTCATTTTATTGGTTTTTAGTTGTTCCTTCTGTTTTCTTGCCGGTTGCGCAACGGAACAACCTGCAAAAACATTTCCCGATCTGATTACTCATTTTTCCAGAAACGGCGTGGTGATTACCGGTGTGGGACAGCTCGCGTACCAGCTTGCCCAGGCGGAAGCCGGATATTGTTTCCGGATCGGAAAGCGGGAGATCGGAGTTTATCAATACAATCTGGAGCGGAAGAAGCAGCAGCATCGGTATCGGCTTGTGAAGGATTCCGGTGTGCTTTACATCAACGGAAAGAAATTCAAGGCGATGATCAATGGTCCGTTTGTCATGATTGATTTCGATACGCATCCGGAAGAAGCAAAAATTGTAAAGGCTTTTGAATCTTTTTAATCCCGGCGAGAGGGCTCGTTTTACCGGGATAAACAGTATATAGAATCGCTAAAAAGAGAGAGGAGTCTCAGAATGGCAGCGAAGAGCAAAAAAACGGTCAAAACCGCGGCTTCTGTGAAAACTGTGAAAACCGCGGCAGCGTCTGTCAAGCCTGCGAAAGTGGAAAAAAAAGTAAAATCCGCTGAAGTTGCAAAATCAGTGAAAAATACAAAGGCCGGGAAAAATGAACCGGCGAAGCCGGCAGGAAAGAAAGTCGCAGCTGCCGGAAAGAAGGCTGTTCCGGCCGTAAAAGCGGTCAAGGCGGAAAAGGCGGTCAAACCTGTTGCGAAGAAGACCGCCCCGGCGAAGAAAGAGACGAAATCCGCCGCGAAAAAGTATGTTTATCTGTTCGGCAAAGAGA
>CALXMJ010000296.1 GCA_944389445.1 uncultured Victivallales bacterium
ATCAAGAAATCCGGCAAAGATTCCCATGGCGTTGCTGCCTCCGCCGACACATGCGATTACCTGCGCAGGCAGTTTGCCGTACTCTTCCAGACACTGCCTCCGCGCCTCGGTTCCGATCACGGACTGGAAATCGCGCACGATCATCGGATACGGATACGGACCGGCAACCGTGCCGATCACATAGAAGGCATCCTCAACCTCCGTGATCCAGCGGCGGAGAGCCTCGTTCATGGCGTCCTTGAGCGTTCCGCTCCCCTCGCTTACGGCGGTGACTTTCGCTCCAAGCATAATCATCCGGTCAACGTTCGGAGCCTGCCGCTCCACATCGACCGCGCCCATGAAGACCTCGCATTCCATGCCGAACAGCGCGGCGACCGTCGCAGTCGCGACTCCGTGCATCCCCGCTCCGGTCTCGGCAAAGAGTTTCTTCTTCCCCATGCGCTTCGCCAGCAGAGCCTGTCCGATAGTGTTGTTGACCTTGTGCGCGCCGGTATGGTTCAGGTCCTCGCGTTTGAGCAGGATCTTCGCTCCGCCGCAGTATTCGGTCAGCCTCTTTGCGTAATACAGCGGACTTTCCCGGCCTACATAATGTTTCATCAGATCATCGAATTCCGCCTGAAACGCGGGATCCTTCTTCGCGTCAAAATACGCCTTCTCCAGCTCCGCAAGGGGAGTCATGAGAGTCTCGGCGACATACTGTCCGCCGTAGATTCCATAATGGGTCTTACTGTTCATTTCCACATCTCCTGTTGTATTCATCAAATAATTGTTCAGTTTTCTGCAATGATTTCCGTCCCGGTTCATCCTCCAGCGAACTGTTCACATCCAGCGCATAACAGTTCAGCGCGGCGGCTTCCCGCAGATTGTCGATGGAAAGTCCGCCGGCAAGAACCACTTTCCGTCCGCTGTCGCGAATGGTTTCCGCCAGTCTCCAGTCGGAACGCTTTCCGCTTCCGGGCGTTCTCGAATCCACGAGAAACGCATCCGCCGGATACCCGGGATCCCAGCCGGACTCCGAAGAGACCGCTTTCCAGACCTCGAATTCCCGCCGCAGGGCTTCCGCCGCAGCCGCCGGGAAATCTCCGTGAAGCTGGATGACATCCAGTTTCAAACGCCGTCCCGCCGCCCGAATCTCCTCTTCTCCGGAATCCAGAAAGACTCCGGCAAAACGGCAGTTTTTCCGATCGGGAATCCCGGCGAAAATCTCCTCTGCGCGTTCCACCGTCACATATCGCGGACTCCGGTTCCAGAAAATGAATCCCAGAAAATCCGCACCGCATTCCACCGCGCACCGCGCAATGACGGGATCGTTGATTCCGCAGATTTTCAGCAGATTCGTTTTTTTCATCCCAGGAGCTCCTTGAGTTTCTCTCCGGGATGCTCGGCGCGCATCAGCGTTTCACCGATCAGGAAACCGTCAGCGCCTGCCTCTCGCAAGTCTTTGATGTGAAAGGCATTCTGAATTCCGCTCTCGGCAATTTTTATAATTCCCTCCGGAATATGCTTCAGATTTTCCATAGTCACATCCAGCGAGAGGGAGAAATTGGTCAGATCGCGGGCGTTCACTCCGATGATCTTTGCTCCGCCGTCCACCAGCATATCGATCTCTTTGCGCGTGTGCGCCTCGCACAGAACGGAAAGTCCCAGCGAAGAGGCAAATGTGAAGAGCTCCCGGAATTTTTTTGCATCCAGGACCGCCGCGATCAGGAGAACGGCATCCGCTCCCGCCGCCCGCGCTTCCAGAATCTGATACTCGTTCGAAATGAAATCCTTGCGCAGAATCGGAATCCGCACCTTCGGACGAACTTCCCGAATAAAGTCCAGCTTTCCGAGAAAACAGTCCGGTTCAGTCAGAATCGAAAGCGCCGCGGCGCCGGCAGATTCCAGCTCCTTTGCCAGCGAGACGACCGGGAAATCCTCCCGGATCAGTCCTTTCGACGGCGACGCCTTTTTCAACTCTGCAATAACGTGAATCCCCTCCCCCCGGAAACACGCGGAAAAATCCAGCGGAGCCTTCCGGCGCGCCGCCTGGGCCTCCAGTTTTTTCAGGGAAACGGTCTGCGGAGCCTTCGCCCGCGCCTCTGTGATTTTTTCCAGAATATTGTCGTTCATTTGGATGCCTCCACAAGAAGTTTCAGTTTTTTCAATGCTCGTCCGGAATCAATCGAATCGCACGCCATCCGGATTCCTTCCTTCAGATCGCGTGCGGCATCGGCGGCATAGATCGCCGCACCTGCGTTAAGAACGGTAATCGCCCGTTTTGCTCCGCGTTCATCGCCGCGCAGAATGGAAAGCGTAATCTCCGCGTTTTCCTCCGGGGAACCGCCCGCCGTTTCCGCAATGGAATAGACATCATCCAGATACATCTCCGGGAAGAGCTCATAGGTCCTGATGGTCCCGTTTTTCAGTTCGGAAACCCGCGTGGAGGACTCGCAGCTGATCTCATCCAGCCCCTCCGTACCGTGCACGATCAGCGCGTGAGAGCTCCCAAGCGCTTTCAGAACCGAGGCAAACACCTCCGTGTATTCCGGAGCGAATACGCCGATCAGATGATGCCGCGCTCCGGCGGGATTCGTCAGAGGCCCCAGCAGATTGAAGATCGTTCTCATGTGCAAAGCCTTGCGAACAGGAGCGGCATACTTCATCGCCGGATGCATTTTCTGCGCGAACAGGAATCCGATTCCATGCTCCTGAATGCAGCACTCCATGACAGCGGGCGCGGCATCGAGATTGAATCCGAGGGCAGCAAGAACATCGGCAGCTCCCGAGCGGCTGGTAACCGCCCGGTTTCCGTGCTTGGCGATCGTCACGCCGGCTCCTGCGGCGACAAAACTTGCCGTAGTCGAAATGTTGAACGTCCCGGCGGAATCCCCGCCCGTTCCGACAAGGTCGAGCACATTCGACATGCCCGTGTCGATGAAAGCGGCTTTCTGGCGCATCGCACGCGCCGCCCCGGAAATCTCATCGGTGGTCTCCCCCTTCATGCGGAGAGCAACGAGGAGTCCGGCGATCTGCGCTTCAGGGGCCCTGCCCTGCATCAGAAGAGAAAAGCAGTCGAACGCCTCTTCCGCAGAGAGATTCTTCCCGCTCATGATTCTGGAAAGATACGGTGTCAGCATGCCGTCCTCCCCGCCTTGAACTCCCCGACCATTTTCAGGAAATTCGCCAGCTGACGCTTTCCCGTCACGGTCGCAATCGACTCCGGATGATACTGCATCGAAACAATCGGGAACTCGCGATGGCGCATTGCCATGATTTCGCCGTCCTCGCTCCGGCCTGTGATCTGAAGGCAGTCGGGAAGCGTCCCGGCGTCGACCGCCAGAGAGTGATACCGCATCGCTTTGAAGTTCTGCGGGATTCCCTCGAAAATGCCCTTGCCGTCGTGAGAAACCTGACTGGTCTTGCCGTGCATCAGGCGCTTTGCATGGATCACCCTGCCGCCGAAAACCTGACCGATCGCCTGATGCCCGAGACAAACTCCGAGAATCGGCAGTTTCCCGGCGAAAAAGCGGATCGCCTCCATTGAGACTCCGGCGCTGTCCGGATTGCCCGGTCCCGGAGAAATCACCAGACACTCCGGCGCTGCCTCTTCAATCTCCCGCACCGTGACCTTGTCGTTTCTGCGGACCGTCACATCCGCGCCGAGCATGTAGAAATACTGTACGATATTGTAGGTGAACGAATCGTAATTGTCAATCATGAAAATCATTGATAAAAATCCTTTCAGTTGAGTTTTGCCGCAAGTTCCGCCGCTTTGAAAACGGCTCTGGATTTGTTCAAGGTCTCCTGATATTCCTCCTCCGCCACCGAATCCGCCACGATTCCGGCTCCGGCACGCATTGTCAGAGTCTGCCCCTCCAGAATCATCGTGCGGATCACGATCGCGAAGTCCATGTTGCCGGAATAGCTGAAATATCCTGCGGCACCGCCGTAAATGCCGCGCGGCG
>CALXMJ010000297.1 GCA_944389445.1 uncultured Victivallales bacterium
GATCCACCGCCAGACGGAGGCGGCGTCCCGCCCGAGCATTCAGATTCAAGTGAGGAAGAAAATTCCGGAACAATTCTGATGGATGCGACTTGTGCGCCGGCAGACATCAGGTATCCGACTGATTTGACTCTGGTCAACGAAGCGCGCGAACTCACAGAGACTGTCATCGACAAATTGCGCGGATAATGCGGCGACAGGAATCCACGCCCCCGGACAAAACGGGAAATCTGCCGCAAGCGTTATCTTGAGATCATCAAACATCCGAAATGCGGTGTATCAAAACGTCGCGGAGCTTTGTGTTTTCTGCTCAACGCCATCCGCCGGAATCTGGCGTTCATCGCGAAGTTGCGTGATCGTTGCGGGAATATCCCGCAAATCATTTCAGAACAGCTGATTTTGATCCGAACCCTTTACGATCAACAGCGAACGAGGCTGGACAATCATTCGAGGCGCATTGATGAGAGGATTGTCAGTTTGCATCAGCCGCATGTTCGTCCGATCGTGCGCGGCAAGGCCGGGCATGAAACGGAATTCGGGGCGAAACTGACCGTCAGCCTGGAAAACGGATATGCAAGAATTGAGCGCCTTTCCTGGAACGCATACAATGAAGGTGGCGATCTGCAAATGATTTGTGAACGTTACCGTGCTCGAACGGGACATTATCCGGAAGCTGTTCTGGCGGACAAGCTCTTCCGCAACAGGGCAAATCTGCGATATTGCGCAGAACATGGAATCAGGTTTTCCGGAACGCGTCTCGGACGACCTGCAAAAATCGTGAATCCGGAATTTCTGAAGCTGCAGCTCGCAGACAATTCAGCTCGCAATGCCATTGAAGGAAAATTTTGACAGTGCAAACGACGCTTGGGACTGGGACGGGTTATGGCTCGGCGGAGAGATTGTTTTGAAACTGTTATTGCCATGACCTTCCTTGTGGCGAACTTGATCCGCTGGCTGTGGAACACTGAACCTTTTTTGTTCTTCCGATTCCGGCCGCTATTTTTCATGGGCCGGAAACCCCTCATTATGCCGTTTTTTCAAAATGCAGCATGATCCCTTCCGGTTCAGCAGACCTTAATTACCAATCTCTTCTTTTGCTAAGACCGACTATAATATTCTGTAGCAGGCTTTTGAAACGGTTTTCTGCATAAAAGAAAAAAATAGAATTTTAACGGGCACGAAAAGCCTGTTCAAAATTCCGTATACACGTATTTTATTATTTATTATTTATTATTTTTTAAATTCACCCTCTTGACTTTTTTGATGATTCAGTATATAATAAAAAAAGATTCATTACTTGATAAATAAATAATTTCGGAGATAAAAAACGTGAAGTCGGGATATACAAGTTTTATGAAGATCCGCCATTACGTGCTTGACAAAATAGCAGTAAACCCCGGTGGAACTGTCCGTTTTCCCTCTACCCACGTTCTGGCAAAAGAACTTGGAGTCTCTCAGCCTACCGTGCTTCGTGTAATAAAAGCGCTGATTGATGAAGAAGTTCTGATTCCCTGTAAAGGGGGTGGAACAATTTCTCGACCGGCGACGGCGAGCATGAACAGCAATCTCGTTATTTTCGGATTAGTCGACTGTCTGGGCAAGCTGGTGTTTGATAATCCTTTTTTTGAACTGCTCCATCATGCGGCTGCCAGCGAAATTCTCCGCAGATCCAGTTGTTATATGACCAAAACGTTGTTTCTCGAAACACCATCTCATTTGGAGCGCAGGCTCCGAGTGGATAATCTTTCTGGAGTGGTTCTGATTGGTGCGGAGCATTCGATTGCTGAATATGGCCGACAGATCCGGGAAAAGGGTACGCCGGTTGCCTCATTCATGTTTCGATTTGAAGGAATTCCCTCTTTTTATGATCCTATTCAGGAACGCTTCCGGAATACTCTGCTCGGCCTCTTCAAAAGTGGAAGATCCCGAATTCTAATAGTTTGTACATTCAACCACTCGGATTGGGCCGCTCCCATTGCCCTAGGTGTTGAGGAGGCATGCACGACAGAAGGAATCCCCAGAGGACGAGTCATCATTCTGAATAGCAAGGAAGAAGAAACTTTGGAAAAAGTCCGTGAGATGATGGAATTCGGTATGAAATTCGATGCCGTTCTCACTCTGAGTTTCCGCCGTCCCTGCTTTGATCTCCTCCGGAAATATCTTAATGATCGCGAAACACTTTATTTTCTCGACTTTTTCGATATCTTTGACGATCTGAACTTCACCGGCTATGCATTTCAATACGACTTTCAAGCAGGGGCGAAAATGCTGGTGGACAATCTCTTTCAACAGCTGGAAAACCCGGATATGCCGCCGGTTTACGAAAAGATGCCATATCGTCTTGTTCGTTATCAGGATGGCTTACCGCAACCTTTGGAAAATGATCTTGAATTTTAATATAAACTAGGAAGGAAACAGACCATGAAAACAGAAAAAAGGGTATTCAACTTTACAATGATTGAACTTCTTATAGTTATTTCTGTCATACTAATTCTTGTTTCACTACTTCTTCCGGCACTCAAATCGGCGATCAAAAAAGCAAATATCATCGACTGTACAAGCAATTTGAAGCAGATTGGGGTGGGAATCACCTCCTACGCAGGAGACAATCAGGAATTTTTTCCAAATGACGGAACCTGGTATTCCTATGGAGGCAATGGATATAAAATTACCTATTCCAGCAATGTACGCACCTATAATGCATCTTTCGGGATTTACAGTGCTCTGGTAAAACGAAAATATTTGAACGTGCAAGTGCTCTGGTGTAAAACTAATCAGGATCCCACCAAAAACCCGGGTGCGTGGGAAAAATATACGGATGTAGGCTCGAAATGGATCCGCTGTTCCTATACATTCAATGTATTTCGGTATGAAGATATCAACAATGATGCAAAAACAGAAAGTGCTGTTCCAGGCTACCGACTGACGGACGGAACCCTTGCGATGGCTGCTGATTATCTTGGCTACACGATATCCCAACATGATGGAAAAACGCTTAATTATCTGTATCAGGATGGTGCAGTCCGGGGCAATTATCATGAGGGCCCATGTTCTTATACTTACTATTCAGAGTGGCGAGACCGGTTCTGGAAAATGAGAAGAAACAACTTGAAATAACAATAATATTACAGAGGAGACTTGTTTATGCAAAAAAAAATGTTTTTAACGTCTATATTTATTCCTGATTGGGTTCATGCTGACCGTAGCTGCAGCAGTTCCATACCGCTCGAAAATCTGCCTGAACGGCGTATGGGAAGGGTGTTTTACTCAGAACCAGCAGATTTCCGGAAACGTCGCCTGGTTTCCTGTACGGATTCCCTCGTCCTGGGGCGGCCAGGGACGAACGGCGTGGAATCTTCCTCCGGAATCGAAATCCGCGATTTACGGAAATTTCAGGTTGAAACTGGATATTCCGAAAGAATGGAAAGGCAAATGCCTGAAACTGATATTCGAATTTATTGCCGACGGTCACCGCGTCTTCTGGAATGGCCGTAAAATTCATGAATCTCCGACAAAAATGGTCTGGTCGGAAATCTCCATTCCTGAAGAGGTTGTCCATTTCGGGGAACAAAATGAGATCGTCGTTCAAACGGAAGGGCCCGGTACAACTTGGATTACAGGTATTCCCCGCAATGTATTTCTCTCTGCTCTGCCTCCCGTTTCTATCCGCTTTGCTCATGTCAGGACAAGTGTTCAGAACCATCGGATCGACGTTAAGACGTCCTTGGAAAACAAGACGGGAACTCCTCTTTCCGTCGAACTGATTGCCGAGGTGCAGAATCAGGGAAAAACCATTTTAACTCTCCCCGTTCAAAAAACACTTCTGAGAGAAAATGCTGCGGTCCTTACCGGAAAAGAATGGAAAGATCCGATTCTGTGGGGATTCGGAGAATACGGCAAACCACATCTTTACACATTGAAAACAGAACTGAAGATCAACGGGAAAACCGCTGATGTAAAATACGATCGATTCGGCTTCCGCGAGTTCCGGACCAGGGGAGACAAGTTCCTTCTCAATGAGAAACCGATCTATCTCAAAGGCGATGTCGGCACTCATACACGTCCCCATATTGAACATCCCGCCGCAGTCACGGCGTATTATCAGATGATGCGGAATCTCGGTTATAATCTCCAGCGTCTGCATACTGGAAACAATTTCGATCCTTCGGTCTGGTTCGAGATCGCGGATGAAGTCGGTTTTCTGGTGGAAACTGAAACATGGCGTCTTTCCGCCGCGACACTGAAAGACGGCAAACGGCAGGAGAAAATTCTGAACGGTGACGATCCAATTTCGCTGAAGCTCTGGGAAAATTATGTAAATGCAAACTTCAACCATCCCTCCATCATTCTCTGGTGCACGGATAACGAATCGTTTCAGACCGGGTTAACAACCGTAGATAAATTGAGGAAAATTGACCTTAAAAGACTTCAGAGTTACGACCGTCTTTCCCAATTCATACGGACACTTGATCCGACACGCATCGTCGACATGCACGACAACCACGGCATTTACGCCTTCGTCAAACAGAATCAGTTCAGTCGTGAGAGCTTCCGCATCTTCAATTTTCATCCATACGGCAATCTGAAACAGGAAATCAACACTGAGATTAAAAATCTGGGATTTCAGGGAGAGATGCCTGTCCTTATCGGTGAGATTTTCGCGTTCGGAAAAGCTGTGGACTTCGTACACAACCCGAACGGAGCTTATGCAGAACTCTGGAGAATGGGGAACTCGTTTTACACGCAGATTCTTCAAGCTGCTTCGGCAAAACATGTGGCAGGCGTCATTACCTGCGGTCAGTGCGGTGACGGCAGAATCGGTTATCAGGAGTCCAAGGTTCTGCGCCTGGGTCCCTGGGACAGTTTCGCTCAGAAAAAAGAAAACGGTGCTCTCGCCGGGATTCGAGAGTTTGATGTAATCCCTTCCTATCCGAGTCTTTCCGGTCCCGGAGTCAAGGCGGAAAAAATGCAGGGATGGGTCTACTTCAAAGGCGCATTCCCGCTGAATATGAACTGGTTCGATCCGACTGTTCCCATGTACTATTTCACAACCGTTGACGACAACATCAAAAAAGGGATGTATGAGATCACACAGAGTAAAACACCGCCGCTTTCCTCCACACGCTGTCCGGAAGTAGTTGTCGCCGCGGGGACTGAAAATGCTGGAAAAATGATCACTCTGGAAGACCCCGTGCGTACCGGAGCATCCCTTGGAGTAATAGCCGATCCGCAGGGAACCGCCTATTTCCGTCTTCCGGGGCCCGGAACATACAAGGTGTTCTGCGGCAAAGAGACCGGAGAGTTTACGATCCGTGAAAATCCTCCGTTGAGAGAAAAACCCGGATATGATTACCTCAACTGGGTGGAACTTGTTCCTGGTTCATCGGCTCCTTTGAAAAAAGAGTTGAACCGTCCCGCGCGAAAGATTGTAAAATCTCTGGATCGGCAGGGAGAATTCATCAAGAATCGTGATTTTGAATACTGGGAGGGCAAGCAGCCTTACCACTGGAACCTCCGGGGCGATGCTTCCGCGACAACTCAGGCAAAAAGCGGAAAATATGCACTCCGTTTACGGGGGATACGCAATGAAGCAGTTCAAGAAGTTCGTCTTCAGAAGGATAAAATTTACCGGATCTCATGCGATATTATGAAAGGAAAAGGGAAAGGGGTCGGCTGCATCCAGCTGAGCGATGCAAAATGGAAAAATCTTCTCACCTGCCGCGGGAAGGAAAAAAACGGAGAATGGCAGACCGTCTCAACGGATTATCTGGCAAACGGCTCCGAACGCTATCTTTATCTCAAAGGGCTGGACTGTGACGCAAATACGGAACTCCTTTTCGACAATGTCTCCTTGAAACTGGTCGACAGCAAAAAAGAAGCATTTAAACCGGGCCCATTCTCTCTCGGAGAAAAAGGACATATCCGCAACTGGCTCATTCTCGGTCCATTTCCCAATCCGGGCAACGCTTTGGACGGATATCTTGCAGCAAAGACCGATTATCTGCAGCAATGGGGCGGTGAAGCAAACCAGAAACCAGTCTTCCATCAGGAACGTACAGCGGTGTTCAGGGATGGTTCTTACTGGACAGCCGGTTCCTATAAAATCCGCTGGACCCAGCTTCACATGAAGACCGGCATGGAAAATCTGCATGTACAGTTGCCGGAAGCAAACATTTCCGGAACGCCGCCGGATCATATTGCCGCGTATCTTGCCTGTGAGCTCAATACCGACCGGGCATGCAGAATCCGTCTGAACCTCAATAGTGACGATGGCTATGTCCTCTATCTTAACGGTCAGAAAGTGGGCGAATTCCTCGGAAACCGCGGTGCGGTACCTTCCATAGATGCAGAAAGATTTCCTGTCGAACTGAAAAAAGGGAAAAACCTGCTTTTGGTCAAGAGCATTCAGGAATCTGGCAGATGGCAGTTTTTCTGCCGGCTGACGGAACTTGACGGTTCCCCATGCCAGGGAATCCGGATTACGCTTCCGGGACGCCGGAACCTTTTGAAAAATCCGGATTTCACCGGAAAAGCCACGGAAAAAGGAATACCTAACTGGTGGTTTTCCAAGGGATTCGTCTGCAAGGAATTTCAAAAGCGGAAAGCGGTCAAACTCACGGGAAGCACGGGACAGGGCGTTCAAGCGCTTTCCGTAAAACCGGGAGCGAAATACCGGGTTTCCGCATGGATTTACACAACCGCTCCCTGGAAAGTAATCGGCCTCACGGGTTCTGTCGGCCTCCGGGATATGAAATACAAGTGGCTGATTCAGCTGACTGGAAGCAATCAAGTCTGGAACTGGGAATATGTCGAAGGGATTTGCACAATTCCCGAGAACGTGAACTATCTTTACTTTTACCTTTTCAACAACTTTATCGTGCAAAGCGAATCCGTCTGGTATTCGGAGCCGAAACTGGAGCTGCTGGATGGAGAAAAATGATGAAATACGTTCTGTTTTTTCTGTTTGCGGTTATTGGCTTTTGTTTGCATGGAACGGTTCTGAAACCGGTGGAGGGCAAAGAACCGGTCTTCACCGCAGATGGGCAAGGAATCGTTTTCCGGTTGGATGATGATGAGGGCAATTCCAATCTCAGACATTTGGATCTGAAAACCGGGAAAGTAACAGTCCTGAAACTGGAGGGAAAGGCTCCGTTCCGCGTATCGGATGGAAGAATCTTCTATTTCGGTTCAGGACTCTTCCCGGAACTTTACGAACTGGATTTAAAAAGCCATTCCTCCCGGAAAATAGATCTGCCGCGTCCGTTCTCCGGAATGCCGTTTGAGGCGGAAAGGGGAATTCTGATCTATCCATCCGGTCTGACTTCTCCGCCTCAACTGTTTCGCTGGAAAATCGGCGACCTGCAGGTACGTGAAGAAAAAACTCTTCCCGAAGAAACACTCCAAATCTCTCCGAATGGGAATTATATTGTCCTGCGCACGACAGTCGGTTCCGTACCGAACTTCAAACTTCTGGAGAAAAAAAGCGGGAAAGTTCTGTTCCAGAGCAGAAAAAAGGACGGACTCGGTTGCTTCAGTCCGGTGTTTTCGCCGGACAGCCGCTATCTCTGTTTTGTGGAAGCTGGAATCCAGCCGGTTGCGGATCTCCGTCTGCTGGAAATCAAAACGGGTAAGATCATCCGCTTGACGACGGATAGCGCGGATAATCAGTCGCCGGCCTTCTCGCCGGATGGACGCTTCATTGTCTTTACTACTTGGAGAGATAACAAACATCTCATCAAAATCTTGTCGGTTCCAGAATGAGAAAGGTCTGAGCAATGTATGAAACCTATGATGCAGCATTGGCTGCCGCAAAGATCACATTCAGCTCATCGCCCCGACGGCCACGCAGTTGATTGAGAGCCATCCAGTGCTCCTTTTTACAATGTCTAATCACCGTTAAATGCTTGTAATCGTCGATTCCAGCAGGGGCGGAGAAAACACGATTTTCGCTTTCTAAACTTTGACGCAGAGGTCGGACGAAGCAGGATTGCTAATTTTGCGGAACTTGAACTTTTGTTAAGGTCGCCTGTTAAAACAACTTTTTCCGGGGGTGATTTTGTCGATTTCATTTGTTTGCGACTGACGACCTGCTATGGCGACCTCCTGAAATTTATCTTCATAATCAACAGGTTATAAAATTAAAATTCCCCGTTTGGAGAATTCTGGAGGGCGTTGCGAAAACAGAGGTCGTCCTGTAAGTGTGTTTTTGCCGAAAAACGTTCTCCAATCAGGAGATCGCCGACCTCCTGATTGGAGAATTTCCGGAGAATCGCTCTCCAAATTTCGGAATTTTGCCGGAATCAGAGAATGGCAGGAGAGAAAAGACATCGGGAATAAATGCTGCAAATCTCTGCGTACAAACGGGATTTGCGTAAAAAAGAAAAAGCTCCGAATCAGAGGACTGACCGGAGCGGAGAATTCTCAATGGGGTGGTAAACGGGACTTGAACCCGCGACCTCCTGGGCCACAACCAGGCGCTCTAACCAACTGAGCTACAACCACCACAACTTACCGGAATTTCTCCGGCAGTCTAATACTATATCACAAGCACAGAAAGATTCAAGCGGAATCTGTTTTTTTTATCATCTTTTTTCCACAATAGAAAAGCAATCTCCTCTTTGCGACTCCAGAAACTCACTGCAATAAAACGACCGATACCTTTTATAATTTCAATTCAGCTTTCGCTTCGTTCCAGAGAGCATCCATTTCAGAAAGAGAACTCTCTTCCAGACTTTTTCCCTGTTCCGAAAGCCGTTTTTCTATGTACCGGAAACGCGTTGCAAACTTCCGGTTCGCCGCTGCCAGAAGTTCTTCTGCGCTGGAACGTTTGCGGAACCGTGAAAGATTCGTCGTCGCAAACAGAAGATCGCCGATCTCTTCATCAATGTGAGTCTGATCTCCCGAATCCAGCGCCGCTTTCACTTCATTCAATTCCTCTTGAATCTTGTCGACAATCTGGCGCTCATTGCTCCAGTCAAATCCATATTTTGCAACCTTTTTCTGGAGCTTTTCCGCCTGAAGCAGAGCCGGACAATGATAGGCAATGCCGTCCAGAACCGATTTCCGGTCCGATTTCTCCAGCTTTTTTACACGGTCCCAGAGTCCGAGAACCTCCGTCGAATTCCGAACAGACTCATCTCCGAATACATGCGGATGCCGACGGATCATCTTTTCACTGATCCCATCCACAACATCCTGAAAAGTAAAACTTCCGCGTTCCTCTGCCATCACTGAATGAAGAACCACATTCATCAGAATATCACCAAGTTCTTCGCACATTTCATGCTCGTTTTCCGCGTCGATGGCGTCCATCAGTTCAGCGCATTCCTCCATCAAGCATTTTTTCAGGGATTTATGCGTCTGTTCCCTGTCCCACGGACACCCCTCCGGTGAACGCAGTTTTTTCATGATCCCGACCAGTCTTTCCATCTTCTCTTCATGTTCAGAACGCATTTTGCAGCCTCATTTATTGAAAGGATTCTTTTTTGCTTTCCAATTCTTCCCAGCGGGTATAGGCTTTTTCGAGAGCGCATTTCCGCTCTTCCATTTCCCGCTGGAGTTCCGCTGATTGTTTTCCATGACGGACAAAAAAATCGGGAGCGGAAAACATCGCTTCGATTTCCCCAATCCGCGTTTCGATTTCCGCGATATTCTGTTCCAGAGATTCCAGTTCCCGCTCCTCTTTGTAGCTCAATTTTTTGGGAGCATTGCGCTTGACGGGAGAGGGTGCAGACCCTTTGGTTTCCTGCCGGCGTTTGTGATCCAGTTCCGCCGCCAGGCGTTCCTTTTTCTTCATCTGATAGTAATCGAAGTCGCCTACGGTAGCGAACAGGCTCCCGTTCTTCTCGAATGCGATGATATGGCTGCATACCCGGTTCAGAAAATAACGGTCATGGCTGACCACAATCAGGCAGCCGTTGTAATCGGCAAGCGCCTCCTCCAGAATCCGCAAGGAGACCAGATCCAGGTCATTGGTCGGTTCATCCAGTATCAGGAAATTTCCACCGCCACGCAGAATCTTTGCCAGCATCAATCGAGCTTTTTCTCCTCCCGAAAGATGCTTGATCTGTGTATTGATCCGTTCGTCCTCGAAGAGAAAGCGTTTCAGATAGCCCCAGATGGAGATGCGTTCCTCGCCAAGATTGATGAACGTATGTCCCTCTCCGATTTCCTCGCAGACCGTGTGTTCCGGGTTCAGTGCAATCCGCGACTGATCCACATAGTTGAATTCCACCGTGGGGGCGACAAACACTTCCCCGGAATCCGGCTGGAGCTGTTGCGTAATCAGTTTCAAGAGAGTTGTCTTGCCGCAGCCGTTCACTCCGACAATTCCTATTTTCTGATTCGCTGTGAATTCAAAGGAAAAATCCCGGATCAGGCAGCGTTCCCCACGGGAAAAGGTAATGTTTTTCAGATCAACGACTTTATTTCCCAGATGCGATGCACGGGGAATAATCAGTTCCATCTGTCCGGTCCGGACGGGGGCACTCTGGGAAGCAATTTCATCGTAGCGTTTCAACCTTCCGAGATTCCGCCGCAGACGCGCTTTCGGAGAGCGGCGCACCCACTCGATTTCTCTGCGCAGAAAACTTCTCCGACGGCTTTCCGCCAGATCCTCCGCATATTCCCGCTGTTCCTTTGCAATCAGAAAATCGGCATAGGAGCCTTCGCAGGAAAAGAATTTTCCATTGTCCAGTTCGATACTCCGCGAGGCGATCCGGTCCAGAAAATACCGGTCATGGGTGACGAAAAGACATGCTCCGCGGTAGTCGGCAAGAAACTCCTCGATTCCGGCGATCGTATCGACATCAAGATGATTGGTCGGTTCATCGAGCAGCAGTAGATCCGGTTCGGCAATGATTGTCCGCGCGAGAATCGCGCGCCGGAGTTCTCCGCCGGAAAGTCCGGTGCAACTTCTTTCCGGATTTGCAATAGAGAGCTTGTCCAGAATGGTCTCCAGTTTATTTTCCAGATTCCAGGCATTGTGACAAGTGAGCAGATGTTCCAGTTTTTCATGTTCCGGAGATTCCGGCGGGAGGGTTTCGTAGCGTCTGCGGAGATTCTCAAACCAGGCAAGCCCTTCTCCGACGATCTCTCGAACCGAACGTCCCTGCTGCGGTTCGAAATTCTGCGGCATGTGAGCGATGCGGATATCCCTTGCAACGCTGATTTCTCCACAGGAAGGGGTCTCCTCGCCTGCGACAATTTTCAGAAGCGTTGATTTCCCGCAGCCGTTGCGTCCGACAAGCGCCACGCGCTCTCCGTCGCGGATGGACATTGCCGCCTTGTCGAACAGGACCTGCCGTCCGATCTGAAGGCTCATATTTTCCACTGCCCAGAGTACTCTTTCCGCCATCGGGGGGTGTCCTTTCTTCGTTTTCTGATCCTCGTAATATACTTGTCTCCGCGGCGTTTTTCAATGGAAAATCCGGAAACGGGGAACAAGGGGCGTCCTCTGAACGATGACTTTTTTTTCAAATGGCAGATTTTTATGGAACAAACCGAAAAAAAACATTGTCTTCCCGTAAAAGCCGTTTTTGTCAGAATTCTGTCATCCGGAAGGGGGAACACTTGAAAAAACGGGATGCGGTGCTATATAACGTGAATCCGGGTTCGTCCGGAGACCGGGATTCCCGTTCGGGAGCATTTTCTCCGGCCGGTTCTTATGCGGCGGAAGACGGGAAATGTCCGAATCATGGTGTTTGCTTTGCATTCAACATAGCCAAAGGAGAAAAACAGGCATGATAGAAGCCAGCAATGTCAAAAAGTATTTCGGCGATAAGCCTGCGGTTGCCGGAATCAGTTTTTCGGTCAGGAAAGGCGAGGTGCTCGGCTTTCTCGGACCGAACGGCGCGGGGAAATCCACCACCATGCGAATGATTACCGGATATCTGTCGCTTTCGGAAGGATCCGTCAAAATTGACGGATGCGATATTGAGGAAAAGCCGGTGGAAGCCAAGCGGCTTTTCGGATATTTGCCGGAAAACGCCCCGTCTTATCAGGATATGACGGTAGCGGGATTCCTGAAATTTTCCGCTGCAATTCGCGGCCTTCGGGGAGAAACCGGCGAGGCGGCAATTGCAAGAGCGGTCAAGCTCTGCCATCTGGAGAAGGTTATGAACCAGACCGTCGATACTCTGTCAAAGGGATTTCATCACCGCGTCTGTTTCGCACAGGCGATTCTCCATGATCCCCCCGTTCTGATTCTCGACGAACCGACCGATGGCCTCGATCCGAACCAGAAGCACGAAATGCGCGAACTGATCCGGGAGATGGGGAAGAGCAAGGCGATCATCGTCTCAACCCACATTCTGGAAGAGGTGGAGGCGATCTGCACGCGGGTCATCATCATCGACCGCGGAGAACTGGTTTTCAACGGCACGCCCCGGGAACTGCGCGCCAGAGCTCCTCACGGCAGACTGCTTGTGACGCTCCTGGGGGTCGACGGAGACGGCGCCCGTGCCGATCTGGAAAAACTTCCGTCCGTCCGGCGGGTGGAAATCCTTGGAAGGGAAGAGGATCGTATTTCCCTGGCATTGCATCCTTCGGACGGCAAGCAGAAAAACTTTGCCCTGGAGATCAAAAAAGCGCTGGATGAGCACAACTGGCAGTTCTGCGAACTCCATACGGATTCCGGCAGACTCGACGAGGTGTTCCGGAGCCTGACCACTTCCGACAGCACCGGCAGAAAGGAGGGCGCGGCATGAATTCCATTCTGACCATTATCCGCCGGGAACTGGGAAGCACTTTCACATCGCCTGTCGCATATGTTTTTCTGGTGATGTTTCTTGTGCTGACCGGCTTTTTCACATTCATGATCGGAGGATTTTTCCTGCGGAACGAAGCGGATCTGAACAGTTTCTTTTTCTGGTTTCCGTGGCTGTTTCTGCTGCTGGTTCCAGCTGTCGGCATGAGGCAGTGGGCGGAAGAGCGGCGGCAGGGAACGCTGGAGCTGCTTTTCACGATGCCCGTTTCGGTTCCGGAAGCGGTTCTGGGAAAATTCCTGGCGGGCTGGATCTTTCTCGGCATCGCTCTGATTCTGACCTGTCCGATTGTTTTTACTGTCTGTTATCTGGGGAGTCCCGATCCGGGACCGATCATTACCGGTTATACCGGCTGTTTCCTGCTGGCGGGAGCCTATCTTGCGGTCAGCGGAATGACATCGGCGTTCACGCGGAATCAGATTGTCAGTTTCATCACTTCTACGGTGCTGTGCCTGCTTCTGGTGCTGGTCGGATTCCCGCCGGTGACCGGGCTTCTGCTGAAATGGGGTGCGCCGTCCGGCATGCTTGATTTCGCGGCCGGGCTCAGTGTCTTCTATCATTTTGACGGAATGCAGCGCGGAGTGTTCGATCTGCGGGATATTGTTTATTTTCTGTCGTTAATGGTGCTGGCGCTGGTGATTACCGGGGTCGCCCTGAAAAATCGCCGCGGCTGACCGCGCATAAGGAGAACCATTGCTATGAAATCAAATTGGAAAACGAAAAAAAGAGCCGTCTGGATCAGCTCGGTTGCGGGCATTCTGATTGTTGCGGCCATTCTTCTGATTCTGAACGCGATCCTGAAGCCGGTCAATCTGCGCTGGGACTGCACGCAGGAAAAACGCTACACTCTTTCCCAGGGCACCGGAAACATATTGAAGCATCTGAACAAGGTTGTCAGTCTCCGTTTCTACTATTCGCGTGATGCGGCGGACATGCCGGTATATCTGAAAAACTATGCCACGCGTGTGGAAGATCTGCTCGGGGAGTTCAAGAGAGCCGGAGGCGACAAGATCGAACTGCGTCAACTGAATCCGAAACCCGATTCCGACGAGGAGGATTCCGCGGTGCTTGACGGCATTTCAGGACGTCCCTCGGACATGTTCGGTTCCGGAGATCCGGTCTATTTCGGCGTGGCGGTCGGATGCGGGGGAAAAACAGCGGTCCTGCCGTTCCTTTCTCCCGAGAGCGAAGCTCAGCTTGAATACGATCTCGCCCGGGCGATTACGGAAGTCACCGCCGAGAAAAAAGTACGGCTCGGGATTCTGAGTTCTCTTCCGGTTATGGGCGGATTCAGCGGACCGCAGGTCATGATGAATTCCTCCCGGACTCCGGCATGGTGGATCATTACGGAACTGAAACGGAATTATGATGTCGTGGAAATTCCTGCCGCGGGCGGGGAGATCGCTTCGGACATCGACGTGATTCTGGCGATTCATCCGCAGAATCTCGGCGATGAGCTGCTGTTTGCGCTGGATCAGTTCATTCTGCGCGGAGGCAAACTGCTTGCGTTCCTGGATCCCTTTGCGGTTTCCGGGATGCGTCAGCAGCCCTATCCGCAGCCCGGCGGATTTTCCTTCGGCAAACTGCTGAAAACATGGGGATTGGAGTTCAGCGACGGCAAAATTGTGGCGGATCGCAAACTTGCCACCCGTCTGCGCGGCTCCTACGGCAATGTCGAGTCGATGCCGACCGTGCTCACGCTTGGGAAAGCCGATATGGATACCGCCGTTCCTGCGCTGGCGTCCCTGAATTCACTGCTGCTGTTCTGTCCCGGCGAGTTCTCCGGAACTC
>CALXMJ010000298.1 GCA_944389445.1 uncultured Victivallales bacterium
GGCAGACCGGGATCTGTCCGGAACGCTACGAGCAGGTGGAACTGTTCCGCAAATGGATGCGGAACGAAGGATATGTCGAACAGAAGGGCGAACCGCTGTTTGACATCAAAATTCAGGCGGCAGGCAATCAGAGCACGCTGATTCAGGCGGTCTCGGGAGTCGGCGGCGATATTATTGATTCCGTCAACGTGAAACGTTTCGGCCCGATGGGCATTCTGGAGGACATCACCGATTTCGCCAGGGCCAATCAGATGGACCCCTCCAGCAACTATCTCTACGCGGGCGATCTGCTGATGCATCTCGGCCGCCAGTATGCCTACGCCTGCAATCTCTGCGTGAATGCGCTGGTTGTCAATCTGGACACCTTCAAAAAATACGAAGTCTCCCCGCCTCCGGAATCCTGGACCCCGGAGGAGTTCGAACGCCTCGGCAAAGAGTTCGTTGCGAAAGCCAACAAAGGCCGCGAACGACAGGAAATCTTCTTCTGCGAATCGGTCCCGTTCGTTCAGGAAATCGCGCGCAGTCTCGGAGCCGATGTCTTCAATGAAACCCTGACTCACGCAAAGCTCAATACGCCGGAATTCATCAAGGCGTTCGAACTCCAGCACAAATGGATTTATGTGGATCACCTGATGCCTTCCGCAGCGGAGCAGGCATCCGAAAACACCGCCGCGGCAGGCGGGAGTTTCGGCGGCAACAGCGTCTCCAATTTCATTCACGGGCGCTATGCCATGATCCGGATCGGACGCTACATCAATATGAACCTGCGGCTTCTGCCCGATCCGATCCGGACCGCAATGATCCAGCAGCCGATGTTCGAATTCAAAAATCTGCCGATCTACGCCCGCAGTTCCGCCGTCTACAAAGGCGGGAAACACAAGGATTTTGCCAAACTCTTTCTCAAGTTCCTCGCCAGCAGGGAATACAACGACCTGATTATCCGCGGATCCGACGGACTCCCGCCGAACCCGAAATTCGCCATGGGAAATCCGGAATATCTGACCCCTGCCCGGCATCCGAACGAAGGAAACGTCCATGAAAACGAACTGAAGTGGGCACGGACAATCGCTTTGCCCGCACCATATTCCCCCTACTATCCCATGGAAGACATCGGACTGACCAAAGCACTCGAAAAATACATGGCGGGACGAGCCACCCCCGCAAAAGCACTCGCGGAATACGAAAAACGCATCAACAATCTGATTCAGGATCAGATCAAAGCCTACGACAACTTGAAAAAGGATTTTGACGAACAAGTCCGGATTCAGGAGAAAATCGACGCTTTGAAACATTCCGGGAAAAAAATACCGAAATCCTGGATCCGAAATCCATTCCATCTTCTCTACTACAAAACAAAAGGAATGCTCGACGAAGAGAAATAAGCAAAAAAACTCCACCGGGCGCTTGATTCCGCCGACATTCCGGTTATTGTAAGAGATTCACAGTTCAAGAAAAGGAAACATTATGAGCATCTCTTTGCAGAACGACAGCGACAAAACCAGCTATTGTCTCGGAATGGACATCGGAGCCTCCTTCAAAAAGCTTCCCGTCTCCATCAATCTTGACGCCGCACTCGAAGGCATCAAAGCGGTCTTCCACGGAGAAAAACCGCAGATCGAACAGCAGGAATTCATGGAACTGATGCGGAAATTCCAGCAGGAGCTCCGCGCCGCCGCGGAAAAACAGGCGGCCGCCGCCGGCGAAGACAACCGGAAACAGGAACAGGAGTTCCTTGCAAAAAACAAGGAAGATAAAGATGTCGTGACCACGGCTTCCGGACTCCAGTACAAGGTCCTTCAGGCGGGAACCGGAGCCAGACCGACCGCAAACAGCGTCGTCACGGTTCACTACACCGGAACCCTTCCCGACGGTACCGTTTTCGACAGCTCCGTGAAACGCGGCGAACCGGCGACCTTCCCCGTCAACGGCGTGATTCCCGGATGGACGGAAGCTCTTCAGATCATGCAGGTCGGCAGCAAGTACAAGCTCTTCATTCCCGCCGCCCTCGCTTACGGCAAACGCGGCGCGGGACAGCTGATCGGACCGGACCAGATGCTGATCTTCGAAGTCGAACTGCTCGACATGAAGAACTGATCCCCCTCTCCGCTCAACAAAACGGATGAACAGAGACGTCTTTTTCTCCCATTGAAAAAGACGTCTTTTTTTGTGCCGGTCCAGGCGGCGCAAAACCGGCAGCCGGAGAAACAGCCGTCCTTTCCGGAACAACAGGATCTCCGGTGCCTGCCTCCCGGAAAACTTCGTCATGGTTCAGGAAACAGCACCTTTCCCCCTACCGCTGTTTCTCCGCTCTGTTGATTCGGCTCTCTTCCGGGCTCTATTTCCACGACGGAGAAACTTTTTTGATTTCCACAAACGGACGGCGGATCCCCTTCACCCACCGCTGGACCCCGTCAATCCGGACAGTCCGGTTCTCCCATAATTTCAGGTTGAGCCGCGGAGCCGTCAGATAGCAGACGGGAACCGTCTCGCCGTTGATTATCAGAATCAGTTCATAGGAAGAATCCATGACACCGCGTTTCAGCGGAACAAGTTTTCCCTCCACACTGACCTGCCGCGCATCTTCCAGCACATAATGCCGCGGCTCAACGGTCTTCGCAACGGATTTTTCTTTATTCTGCGGAGTCTCCTCCTTCAGGAATTTCCGGCTGACATAACATTTCAGGCCCGGAAGCGGACGAATCCGAAGCCAGAACCCGCCGCGAGCCTTCTCCAGCACGGAAACCGCCTCGCCGGGAGACGTTTGATTCCGATGGTATTCCGCAAAAACCGTTCCGGGACCGCACCGGAAACGCGCGCCTTCCCGAAGAATGCCGTTCTCTCCGACAAACAGCGCGGCAACCCAGACGGGCACTCCGTCCGGAGCCGGGATCTCCGCCCAGGAATCATTTACCGGAACGGCATCCACGTTCGTTCCGGCGGCAAGCGAAGCAACAATCATCGCCTCCGCCGACGGCGCCGTCCGCACATTCAGACGGTCAACACCGACCTCCGCACCGGAGAGCGGAGAACATCCCAGAACGATCAGGCACAAAATCCGACGAATCATGACGATCCGTTTCAGCCGAACACAAGCTCGGCGTCTTTTTCATCCAGAATCTCTTTGCCGAGGCGGAGCGCGGTCCAGATCTCCGTGTGAGTGATCTCCTGCTTGTATCCAAGCTGATAGAACGGGCTGAGCGTTTCAATCTCCTGCATGGGACCGCAGGAGAAGCATTCCACACTGCATCCGTTGTCCGGGTATTCGGCGTCGACAAAGTGTTCATATTTTTTCACGAACATGATCCCTTTGTTCTGGTAAGCGATCCAGGCGTCTTCACAGTTGAAGCCGATCTTCGCAAACGGACGGCGGATTCTGGAATTGTGTTTGACCAGAGTGTATTTCGATCCGATGCGGATGCGTCCGTCGGAAAGATCCGTATAGGGCCAGAGGGAAATGAAAGTGTTCGGCAGAAGCGCTTTTTTATCGCCCTGCGGCATCGGCATGATGGCGGTTCCGCCCGGAGCCATCACGGTAATTGCCCATGCGGCAAGCTCCACCTCCCAGCGGTTCCAGTTGCGGAGAGTATGGACGATTTTGAAGGAATCGTTCTTGAAAGGGATGATCTCAATGGTCTTTTCGATTCCGGCAAGCGAATCCGGCCCCTTGTGGAGAACGATGCTGTTGCCGCGCTCCCGGACATCGACTTTGGAATTTTCAATGGTGTAAGTACGCGGCTTTTCCTCCGGGGAATGCCAGAGACGATGTCCGCCGTAGTTGTTCCACTTTTTGTCTCCGGTCCGGCCGGCGGTTTTCGGATAGATGTAGAATAAATTGTCGCTGTCCTCGAAAAACGCGCCTACGATGCGCGGCCCGATTTCCGTTGCGACCACCAGTTTGAAATTTCCGCTGGAGACCTCCAGACAGTTTTTCCAGCCTTCGAATGTGACTTTCTTATGCGCCATGTTTGCTCCTTCCTGTTTTTATGGATCAGACATTTCTGTTGAGAAGACTTTCCGCCAGAGCTTCCAGCAGAGAACGGTATTTGCCCGCCGGAAGTTTTGCCAGATTTTTCAAAGCGGCAGAGGAAGAACTTTCCGCCTGGCTGACCACCGCTTTCCGTGCCCCGCATTCCTCCAGCAGATTTTGAATGCGGACGATCTCATCCGTGCCATAGTGTTCCAGATTCATCAGGGAAAAGAGCTCCTCTTTTCCGGCCGCGGAAAGGCGCTCCATCGCCTCAATGAAAAGCATGGTGGGCTTGCCCTCCCGGAAATCGGAACAGAGAGGTTTGCCGAAAGTATCCTCGTCTCCGTAGACGCCGAGGAGATCATCGCAGAGCTGGAACGCATATCCGACTTCCCCGGCGAATGCGGAAAGGGCACGGACCTCGGACCGTTCGAAATCCGCGGTATCAAGGCCGATCATGGCGCCGCACTCGGCGGAATAGGAGAGAAGCACTCCGGTTTTTCCGCGGATCATGTTCATGACTTCATCCCTGCCGGGGAACTGTCTGCGGTATTCGAACTCGACATCCAGCGCCTCGCCGGAAAGCAGCTCTCGATTCAGGAACGACTGCATCCGCCGCGCCATCATGTTCACGGTCTCGCAGGAAACGCCGCGTTCAGTGGAACGGAGCAGAACGTCCATCGCCCACGCCTGCTGCACGTCGCCGGCAAGAATGGAGAAATCCGTGCCGAACTTTTTCGCCCGGACCGGAGTCAGATCGAACTTTCCCGCGGCACGCCGTTTGAGTTCAATATGGCAGGTCGCGCTGCCGCGCCGGAGTTCGTCGCAGTCGATGATGTCGTCATGAACCAGGGTCCAGTTGTGGTAGATTTCGACCGCCGCCGCTGCGTTGACCGCCTTCTCCGGATCGCCTCCGACCGCTCCGCACGACCACATCACCAGCACCGGACGGATGCGCTTTCCTCCCCTCAGAGGATAGAGGCGGACCGCGTCGCGCAGCAATTCCGGCGCGAGGGTTTCCGGAAAGGAATCCGAAAAAATAAAATCATTTATCCTGCCGCAGACTTCCGACAGCTCTTTTTGCAGTTGATTTTTCATGATTCCGCACCTATTGTTATATATCTTGCAGTTTACTGATTCGCTTACAATATACATGGAAAATGAAAACTTAAAACCCGGACAACGAAAAATGATGATAAAATTTGCGGTTATCGGCGACCCGGTCGCCCATTCCCTCTCGCCCGCCATGCAGAATGCGGCACTGAAAAAACTGAATCTGGATGCGGAATATTTCGCCGTCCACGTCAAAGCGGAGGGTTTGAAGGAGTTCACGGAATGCGCCCGCCGCGAACTCGCCGGATTCAATATCACGGTTCCGCATAAGGGAGCGGTCATCCCGTTTCTGGACGGGATTTCCAAAGAGGCGCGGGTTGCGGGAAGCGTCAACACGGTCACAGTTGAATCCGGACGCCTCTACGGCGACACAACCGACGGCTACGGTCTGGAACAGGCCCTTGCCGAAGCCTTTGATTTTCACGTTCCAAATGGCAGGATCGCATTCATCGGATGCGGCGGCGCGGCACATGCGGCAGCAGTCTGGTTCGCCTCGCGCGGAGCCGCCGAACTCTTTCTTCTGAACAGGACCCTGGCAACCGCGGAATCCCTTGCAGAAAAAATCCGCCGGGAATACGGGACCTCCGTGCATACCTGCGGTCTCTCCGAAGCAGATAAAATCCCAGCTTTCCTGAAAAACGCCGATGTGGCAATTCAATGCACCAGTCTCGGACTCAAACCGGAAGATCCGGCCCCATTTGATCTCGCCCTTCTTCCCGATTCCATCCGCGTTTACGATACCATTTACAAGAAGACTCCGATCGTCCGGGAGTGCAAACGGCGCGGCATTCCCTGCGCCAACGGGCTTGCCATGCTGCTCCACCAGGGAGCGCGGTCGCTGGAAATCTGGACCCGTCGGAAAGCGCCGGTCGAAACCATGCGGAAGGCTCTCGAAGCCGCCTACGCAAAAGCGGCAAAATAACCGTCATTGCAAGGAGCGCCCGGATGAAAACCCTGCGATTTCTCGGCTGGTCAAAACCCCTGCCGGAGCTGGCGGCCCCCCTCCTGCTGAACACAGGATACCGATACGGAAACGGCCCGTCCGTCGATCTCTCCGACCTTCTCGTCCTGATTCCGGGACGGCAGGCGCTGCGATCCCTGACGGAAACAATGGCGGATCTGCTTGCTCCGCTCTCCGGCGGACTCTTCCCGCCGGAATTCCACACCCCGGAACGCTTTCTCCTTGAAGGCGGAGACCTCGGCGGGACGGCAACGCCCATCGAACAGCTCCGAGCCTGGAAACAGGTTCTCTCCGAATGCAGCCGTCAGGAATTCAGCACACTGTTTCCCGTCGATTTCCCGCGCAACAATGAAACGGCGGTCAATCATCTTGCCACCCAGTTCCGTATGCTGAAACGGGAACTTTCCGCCGGAGCCCTGACCATGGCTTCCATTTCCCGTTCCGGAGCCACTCTGGACACGGAACGCTGGGAGCAGATCGCTGAACTGGAACGCCGCTATACGGAACTTCTCGCCTCCGTGAACCGGACCGATCCCGAAGATCTAAAAATTTCTCTTGCGGAATCCGTGGAACCATTCCGCCGTTTCGAAAAACTGATCGTGCTCGCCATGCCGGATCTCAGCACGCTTCTGCTGAAGCGCCTTGCAAAAATCGCCGAACGCATGGATGTGGAACTCTGGATCAACGCTCCGCAGGAATATGAATCCATGTTCGATGGCTGGGGACGCCCCCTTCCGGATCAATGGGCAGCCTATCCTCTTGACTTCGGCACCGCCTCAGACGATCCGGATGCGGACGACATCACAAAGCATATTTTCAAAACGGAAACACCGGAACAGCTCGCCGTTACCGCATCGGCACTGCTTTCCGGCACGACCTCTCCCGAACTTGCGCATAAAACGATTGCCATCACCGATGAAACGCTCTTCGAACCGCTCCGCAAGGAACTCTCCAAACTCAAGATCAAAGGAACCGCCGGAAGGACTCTGATCGTCACCTCCCCCTCCGGAGAGGCAATGCGGAAACTGCGCCTCTACGATCCGCTGAGCCGACTGCGCGGATTCATGAGTTCGGATGATTTCAGCGAACTACACGAACTGCTCCGTCAGGAGGATTTTCTTGCAGCCGTTGAAAAACGTCTCGGGATCCCCCGGGAGCAGCTTCTGGAGAATCTGGATGAGTTCCGCATGAAACATCTTCCCGAAACGCTGGAACATGCCTTTCAGTGCGCCGGCAGCGGTCTCATACCGGTATTTCAGTTTCTCCGGGAACTGAAACAGAGTCTGGAATCCCAGCCGCCGGCGGAGGCGGTGGAATCCTTTCTGGCTCTGCTCTACGGCGAAAGAGAGGAAATCATCTCCTCCGGCATTCCTCTGGAACACGAGTTTCAGGAGCTCCGCACTCTGCTGGATACCATACGGAGAAGTCCGCTGTTCCGCAGCGATCCTCTGAGCACCGTTCTGACGGAACTGCTCAACGCATCCGGAGAAACAAGGCTGTACCGGGAACCGCTCGAACATGAATTTCAAGTTGGCGGTTTTCTTGATCTGCCGTGGTGCCGGGCAACGGAACTCATCCTCTGCGGCATGAACGACGGCGCCATTCCGGAAAGCATACGCGGCAGCACTTTTCTCTCCGATACCATGCGCACGAAACTGGGACTCCAATGCGACAGCCGCAGATTCGGGCGCGATGTGCTCCATCTGGAATCCCTGCTCCGTTCGCGCGGCCGGAATCAAGTCTATTTTCTGGCATCGCGCTTCGACGCTTCGGGAAAACCGCTGAAGTTCTCCCCTCTCTTCTTTCAATGCGGCGAAAGAGAGCTGTTCGAACGGGCATCCCTGCTCTTTGAACCGGTCCGTTTTCCGGAGTCGCCCGCAGACAGGGCATCAAACGAATATCACTTCCGTCTTACGCCCGATTTCAGCAAAGCGGACCAGGGCGCCGCCCTTCATATTTCCGTTACCCAGTTCAAAGAATACCTTCAGAGCCCGTTCCGGTTCTTTCTCGGAAATTTTCTCGGCATGCAGGAGAAAAACTATGACGCGAAAGAACTCGACCGTGCGGCATTCGGCAGCTGCTGTCATGCCGCGCTGGAACGGCTCGGACCATCACCATCCACCGATCCGGAAGTGGTCCGCAAACAACTCTTCGAAGCGCTGGATTTCGAAATGCGCAAACGGTACGGCAGTCCGCTTCCCGCTCTGATCGCAATCCAGAACGAACAGATGAAACAACGTCTCGGGTGGGCCGCGGAGGAGATCGCAAAGGCAGCCAGCGAATTCAAAGGACTCATCTGCGAATACCCCCTCGGAGGAAATGATAACGGAATCGAATTCGCCGGAGCAAAAATCCGCGGGCGCATCGACCGGATTGAATATTCACACTCCCGGAACCTGCTGCGGCTGATTGATTACAAGACAGCCGACAGCGGAGATCCCCCGGCAAAAGATCATTACCAGTCCAGAAATGCCCGCTTCATCAACCTCCAGCTTCCACTCTACCGGATGCTCATTGTCCGCGATGGATATTTCCGCTCAAAACATCCGGAAATCAATTTTGACACGGTCCGCATTGTCTGCGGCTATCTGACGATGCCGAAAAGCGTGACGGAAACCAGCATTCTCATCTGGGAAGACATGGATTCTCTTCTGCCCCGCGCGGAGGAGCTTGTCCGGGAAATCATTGCCGGAATCCGCGAGATGAAAAACGGAGTGTTTCATGAAGACCCCATGAAAAAAGTACCCTATGACGTATTCAAACCCTATCTGCTTCCCGACTTGAAAAGCGCGGTCCCGACGGCTCAGTGGATATCCCCGGAGGTGAAATAATGAAAGAATTCCCGAATCTGGCAATCATGGCATCCGCGGGAACCGGAAAGACATACAGTCTTGCCATGCGCTATATCACGCTTCTGAAACTCGGAGTAAAACCGGAAGAGATCGTCGCCATGACCTTCACAAACAAGGCCGCGGGGGAAATCTTCGACAAGATCATTCAGGAGATCCTCAAGATGATCGCATCGCCGGCACAGCTCCGTTCCGTCATCGACGCGGGCAGTCTTCCGGAAAACACCACACGGGAGGAGCTCTTCACAATTCTCCGCAAAATTCTCTGTGCGCCGAAAAAACTCCAGATCAGCACGCTCGACAGTTTTTTCTTCAACATCATCAATGCGTTTCCGTTCGAATGCGGCATCGCCGGTGAAATCACCATGCTCCCGGAAAACGATGACGAACAGCGTATCGACGCCCTTCTCCGCCTGATCCGCTCCTCCAGCGACAAACAGCGGAAAATCCTTCTGGAACTGCTCAAGCTCTCCAGCCTCAATACGGAACCGTATTCCATTTTCGCGCCGACCCGGGAACTCATCCAGAAATCTTACGGAGAATACTTGAAGTATCCCGAGGAGGAACTCTGGCACAATACAGCGCTTCTCG
>CALXMJ010000299.1 GCA_944389445.1 uncultured Victivallales bacterium
ATCTTGTTCAATTTCAACACCATACTCCTCCAGCAGAAAGTCCGTCAGAGCCAATGCCAGCGGCTGTTCCGTGAAAATCTCTCCGGCGCGGTACCGTTCCATAAAGGAATCGACCGCATCCGCAATCGGCATCAGTTCCACACGGATACTCTTCGGCAGGGAGCGGATCATCAGTTCAATTTTCTGCGGGAGATAGCCCGGCACCAGGTAGTCAAGCACATAGGGACTGAGAAGATTCAGGGAATCCTCGCGCGCAAGCAGCGTAATGCCGTCGTGCTTCTCCCCGGGATCGTAACAGTAGGAAAGAGAAAAACGCTGACCGGCAAAGATGAGAAAATCCGGATAATCGCTCTCCCTCAATTCAGAATAGGATTCGGTTGTAAACTCTTCCGGCGGAGGAGCATAACTCTTTTTCTCCGCATTCCAGAGACGCTTCACGGCATCGACGGAACAGATCTCCGGCGGAAGAGAGCGGTCGAACCAGTCATACAGCGCAACCTCGTCGATCAGGGAGTCCGGACGGCGGATTTTGAGTTCCAGCAACCGCAGTTCCCGAATCAGGTAGCTGCTCTCCTCCAGCCATGACCCGCGAAGATTCGCCGCTCCGGATACAAGACCTTCCCGGAGAAAGACTTCGCGCGCCTCCTTCGGATGAGTCTTGCCATAATGGCACCGCCGACCCGGATGGATCACGAGCTGTCCGGCAGTCACCCGTTCCCGGGCATAGACAAACCCCGAACGGTCATCCCAGTAGACATTGTCGTAAACATAGGCGCAGAGATGCGGTGCGATCTGTTCCAGCCACTCCGCGCGCGCCTCCGCATTGCACCGGGCAAACACGCGCGTTGTCTCGACCAGCGCAAAAGAAAGCACGCAGTCGGGCGGCGATTTCCTTTTTGCCAGTCCGGAACCGGGAAACAGCAGGAATTTCTTCCCGCCCATATCGGAATACAGACGAGTCTCACGGTTGTAGCACCCCAGCTGACGCGGCAGTCCGCTCAGCAGGACCTTGTGAAGAACATCGTAAGGAAGACGTTCCGGATTGATCTCATTCTTCGATGTGCATCCCGCCTCCGCGCAGATTTCCCGAAGATCATCCGCAAGATTGCGCCATTCACGGACGCGCCGGTAGTTCAGATAGTTCTTCTGCGCAAAACGGCGGAGCGCCTGATTCGAATTCCGATTGTTCCGGAACTCCTCCTCCAGCGCAAGCCAGAGATTCAGAATGCCGATGAAATCGGATTTGTCGGAAGCGAACTTCCGATGGGCGGCATCGGCTTCGGAGGCTTTTTCAAACGGACGCTCCCGCGGATCCGGAATACTCAGAAATGCCACAATCACAAGGAGTTCAGAAAGCAGCCGGTGACGATCCGCTTCCAGAAGCATCTTTCCGAGATGCGGATCCAGCGGCATTGCCGCCAGCTTGCGGCCGATCGGCGTCAGACGCGTTCCGTTGAGTGCGCGGAGATCGTTCAGCGCGCGCATTCCCTCCCGCACAAGCGCCGGCGACGGCTCATCGACCAGCGGGAACTCCCCCAGCGGCGGCAATCCCAGCGACGCCATCTGCAGAATCACTCCTGCCAGCGACGAACGCTGAATCTCCGGCGGAGTAAACTCGGCGCTTTCGTTCAGGACCTCTTCCGAATACAGATGGACACAGACGCCATCGCGAAGACGTCCGCAGCGTCCCCGTCGCTGCCGTGCGCTTGCCTGGGAGATCGTCTCCACGCGCAGCTCCTGAATCCGTGTGCGGGGATTGTAACGGCTCAGCCGGACCAGTCCGGAATCAACCACATAACGGATGCCGGGAATCGTCAGCGAGGTTTCCGCCACGTTTGTGGCCAGCACAATCCGCCGGAAACGCGAAGGACTGAACACCCGCTGCTGATCCCCTGCGGAAAGTCTTCCGAACAGCGGCAGAATTTCCGTATTCGGGAAATTGCGGCCTTTCAGGAGTTCCGCGCAGTCGCGAATCTCCCGCTCGCCGGGGAGAAACACCAGAATATCGCCGCGGCGGTCGATCTCATCCAGAAAGGAGATGCCGCGCGCAACGGTTTCCGCAAGTTCCTCATCCTCCTCCGGTTCCAGATAGCAGTCCTCAATGGGGAAAAGTCGTCCCTCGACCTCCTCCACCGGAGCGTGGTCGAAAAATGCTGAAATCCGTTCCGACTCCAGAGTGGCAGAGGAAATAATCAGCTTGAGATCCGTCCGTTTCTTCAGCAGAAGTTTCAGATACCCCAGCAGGAAATCAATGTTCAGAGAACGTTCGTGGACCTCGTCGAGGATAATGCAGTCATACTGATAAAGCATGGGGTCGTCGCGCGTCTCGGCAAGGAGAATGCCGTCGGTCATGAATTTGACGACCGTGTTTTCCGCGGTCCGGTCATCGAACCGCACTTTGTATCCGACCTGAGCGCCGCATTCGCAGGAAAGCTCCCCGGCAACCCGGCGGGCAAGAGAAGATGCGGCGATTCTGCGTGGCTGGGTGCATCCGATCCGTCCGACCCGTCCGAGTCCGGCGGAAAGCGCAATTTTCGGAAGCTGAGTCGTCTTTCCGGACCCCGTCGAACCGCAGACAATCACCACAGGATGGCTCCTCAGTTTTTCCTGAATCGCCTGAACATGCGAGACAATCGGCAGATCTTCGGGGAACTCGTAATGAAGCTCATCCGCGGTCTTGGCAATCGAGCGCTTCAAAGCGTTCCGCACCTGAAACGAAAGGCTGTTGACCAGATGCTCCGCCGTCTCGGGCTTTCCGCCGAGCGCGGAGGCCGCACGATCCAGCTCCCGCTTCAGACGGACGGAATCACTCAGCCGGAGCACCGGAAAAAGAGCACGGAGCTCCGAAAGACGCTTTTTCAGATCCGAAACGTTCATTATTCCACAGTGACGCTTTTCGCAAGATTTCTCGGATGGTCAATTTCGCATCCTTTCGCCCTGGCGAAATAATAAGCAAAAAGCTGAAGGGCAACCACGGTTGTCAGCGGTGCAACGAAACGGGAAGAGGGCGGAACGCGGATGATATCGCCCGTGAACTTGTCGGCGGCGGTGTCGTCGCCCGTCACGACCGCGATCACGGAGGATTTGCGGGCAAGACACTCCTGAATGTTGCCGATCATCTTCTCCTGTCCGGGGATCGCGTTTGCGAGCGCCAGAACAGGGACCTTCTCATCCAGCAGGGCGATTGGTCCGTGCTTCAGCTCCGCCGCATGATAGCCTTCCGCGTGAATATAACTGATCTCCTTGAGCTTGAGTGCGCCTTCCAGAGCGGTCGGATACAGACAGCCGCGTCCGATATAGAAGAAATCCTCTGCGGAGGCGTATTTTTCCGCGATCTTCTCAATGACAGGCGCCTGTTTCAGCGTTTCGCGGATGAGCTCGGGCAGTTTCTCGATTTCAAGCATGAGACGTTCCCCGTCGTCGCGATTGAGCCGACGGTTCCGTCCCAGCATGAGCGCAAGCATCAGCAGGACAGTCACCTGGCAGGTGAACGCCTTGGTGGAGGCAACGCTGATCTCGGGCCCGGCATGCAGATAAATGCCGCGTCCGGCTTCGCGAGCAATCGTCGAACCGACCACATTGCAGAGAGCCGCAACAATGGCACCTTTGTTCATGGCCTCCCGTACGGCGGCGAGGGTGTCGGCGGTCTCCCCGGACTGACTGATCGGCAGAACAAGCGTATCCGGATCAATAATCGGATTGCGGTACCGGAACTCGGCGGCCTGCTCGACCTCGGTCGGAATGCTGGCGATGTCTTCAAAGAAATACTCTCCAACCATACCCGCGTGAAGACTCGTTCCGCAGCCGGCAATCACGATGCGCGAAATCTTCGCCAGTTCATGCGGCGAAAGCCCGAGTCCGGAAAGGATCGCACTCTTGAGTCTGTGATCCAGACGGCCGCGGATCGTATTGGCAATGGAGTCCGGCTGTTCAAAAATCTCTTTGAGCATAAAGTGCTCATACGAACCCTTGCCCGATGCGGAAATATCCCAGTCGATGCTGGAGACTTCCCGTTCAACCGGAAGATTTTCAATGGTCCGGAGCTCCACGTTCTTCGGTGTGAGAATTGCGAGATCGCCGTCATCAAGATAGATGACCTTACGGGTGTAGGCGGCAAGCGGAGTGACGTCGCTGGCGACAATGTTGCAGTCATCACCGAGTCCCACGACGATCGGACTCCCATGCCGCGCCACAATGATCGTATCCGGATAATCGGAACAGAGCACGGCAATTCCGTAGGTCCCGGAAATCCGGCGCAGCGCGGAAGCAACCTACGGCAATTCCGTAGGTCCCGGAAATCCGGCGCAGCGCGGAAGCAACCGCCTGCACAAAGTCGCCCTGATAGAACTCCGCAATCAGATTCGGTATCACTTCGCTGTCGGTATCGGAAACGAACTTGTGTCCCTGCAGTTCGAGCTTCTGCTTGAGTTCCGCGTAATTTTCAATGATTCCGTTGTGAACCACGGCGAAGCGTCCGGAGGAATCTACATGGGGGTGGGCGTTTTTGACGGAAGGAGCCCCGTGGGTGGCCCATCTCGTATGAGCGATTCCAGTGGTATTCGGCAAGGGTCCGTGTTCGTTGACCGCGGCTTCCAGATTCTTCACTTTACCAACGGCCTTGACGGTAATCAGGTCTTTTCCCGAGAGCGTGATTCCGGCGGAATCGTAACCACGGTATTCGAGGCGTTTGAGTCCGTCGATGAGAATCTGCGCAGCGGGTCTGCTTCCGGTAAATCCAACGATTCCGCACATAGATAGAAACTCCTGTTGATTAAGAATGAAAAAAACATCTTGTTACTATACACCGGATTTCAGAAAATAAAACTTCCGGGAAAGGATTTTTCCTACGGTTCCACGCTCGGAACAGATTACAATTCGGCAATCCGCACTTCCTGAAAATACGACAGGAGAGAAACACCCGTGGGAAAAACACAGGTATTTCATTCCGCGAATAAAAAAGCCGGATAGAGAAAAGGGATCGGCGTACTATTATTAAATATGTCCGAAATCCTCTCCGTGAGCACCGGCGTCTTTGCGATCGGCTCCGGGAATAAGCGCATCATCGAAATGGATCATGACATTGGCTTTTTCCAGCGACGACTGAAGTTCGGCAATATCCACATTGATAACTGGACATCCCGTCTCCAGCGCCTGAGCCGCGGCGGTTCCGGCAGCCTGTCCGGTAATGATCGCAGGAGGAATCACGCGGACCACATCCCACGCATAACCATCGGCAGAGGCGGAACGCCCCGCGGTAATCAGGTTATCGTATCCGGAGCGGATCAGTGTCCGGAAGGGAATCTCGTACAGGAAATCCCGGCGTTCAAAATCGCCGATGGCACCGATGGAGTCATCAAAATGACGGTACTTGTCGCTTTCCAGCAGCGTGTAATCGCCGTCGATCCGGCGGGTTGTGCGCAGCTGCGGCATCGTAGGCAGAGTGACGATATCGCGGGAGGTACGGTTCTCCTTCCTGATCTTTTCCAGCAGAAGACGCTGGTTCCGGATCAGGAAATCCGTCACGTCCTCAACCGAGGTCCCGGAGAAGAACTTCATGCCTTCCGGATGGTTGCGTCCATAAAGATCGGCAGTGCCGCCGGCACAGGAACCGAGCGCGAGACGGATATCGTTTGCCTCGAGAGCCTTTTTGCAATTCTCCAGGGTGATGGTATGACCGACATAGGTGAAATAGTTTTTCCCCTGAACGGTCGGCATTCCGGAACGGAACAGAAGATCGGCGTCGCCGGTGGTGTCAATGACGATTCCAGCCTTGTAGAACTCGCGTCCCGACTTGCTTTCCAGCAGCAGGCCTTCGCAGTGTCCGCCGTTCATGACGGGTTTGGCGGCAAGGCAGTCGAAAAGGATTTCCACGCCTTCCTCCTGGAGCAGCTCCGTCAGTGCAAGCGCGAAAATCTGCGGAGAGTAGCGCGCGATATAGCGGACATTGGTCGGGTGATCCGGTTCCCCGTTTCTCCACTCATCGGGAATGGAATCATACCCGTATTTCACAGAGAGCCGGAGGAGCTCCTCCGCCATTCCGAAAATAATCTGTTTTCCGCGTCCGTTGCACATGGGGACAAAAAGGTTGATGAGCCCGATGGTTGCCAGTCCGCCGAGCAGATTGGTTTTCTCCAGCAGCAGAACCTTTTTTCCCGCTCTTGCGACGGAAAGCGCCGCCGCGACTCCCGCGACTCCGCCCCCTGCGACAATCACATCCCGGTATCCCTTCACAGGGACCGATTCCTTCCACTCCATGAAATCCATAGCCGAACACCCTTCCTTTCTTCTCTATTCCATCACTTTCTTTAATCTACCATTTGTTTCCCCTATTTCAATCGGAAAATTGACATCATTCTTTTTTTATGGGGGGAAACCATATCCGGGAAAAACATCCGGCGAATCTTACAAAAATTTCACTTTTGTTCCGTTAAAGCATAAATTTGAAAAATATGTTTCTCCCCTCATTGGAAAAACGGATTGCGCAGATTATATTTCAAAAACAGGAGATTGGAAATGCCAGACCTTTTTTTTCAGAACAAACGGCAAAAGTATTTGTGTCTGCTGGCATTTCTAGCCGTGATTTCCGGACCGGTTCTTCTCTTCTGCCAATCTTCTGCACATACAAAACAAGGACTACCGACCGTACCCACACGGACTCCGCAGGAAGAACAATGCAAACGATATTCAGACATGACCATGAATGCATTCTGGGGTAATGAACAGGATTTGATCAATGTCGCATTGGAGCTTGCCTCGCGTGGAGACAGGATTTACGCGGAACACTGGCTGCGTTACGGGGCCCTGGATCTGCAGCGTCTTTCCATCGTTCTCTTCTATGGAGACTTTCTGTATGCCACGCAAAACAGAAAAGAGATTGCCCGTGCAGACTTCTGGTATTGCCTGGCAGAAAAAAGAGCCGCTCAGCTTCAAGACACCAAACAGAAAAAACTGTTTCTGGATATGCTTGCAATACGGAGAGAAAACATCAGGAACCGTTTAAACCATGAAATGTAACAATGCGCTCCTCATATCTCTTTTTCTGACACTTTCCGCCCTGCTTATTCTGATTTTAGAAGCGATGTATTCTGCCGGGGGGAGTCTGCATGTCGAGTCAGTTTCTTTTTTAAATCATTATCTTGCGAACCGATCCCTGCCGGCAATACTTTTTGATCCGGCAAGAAATGACTGGGGCATGTATCAGGCAAGAGAACTCAGCTATCTGATCGACTGGCTGGACGTCCGGTTCATCGCATATTCCGCCCGTAAGGGACTCATTCATTTTTACTCAATTTCCTCGGTGATTCTTCTGGCTTTATGCGTGTTTGTTCAGCAGTACGGAGCCCGAGTGCTCTTCCCGAAACTGCAAAGCTGGATCATAACGATTCTTTCCCTCTTCTTTGTCCTGGATCCCTGCATTTCGGGAAATATGTTTTTCCGCTCCGCCAAACATGGTTGCGCATTTTGTTTTACACTTGTCTCCTACCTGACATTGGCAATTCTTGCCGGGAAAGGGAAAAAATACTGGAAATGGCAGATTGCCGGAATTGCGTTCGGCCTGATGACAGCCACACTCTTTGACCGGCAGGGAGCGTTTTTCACAGCGGCATATACTTCAACTGCGGGAATGCTGCTTCTGTTTCTTTCCTGGCAAAGGAACAAATGCGGGAATGCACCCTGTACAAGAACTGTCGTTGCAACAGTTCTTGCCGGTATCACGATTTTAATTTTGGGCACACTCTACAATCTTTACATTGCCCCTGCCTGTATTTTATCCCTGAATGGATATACCCCCTCTTTTGATTATCAGAATCTCCCTACTTTTTTCTCCTTAAAGATTCTGTTCTCCGGACTTTTCTTCATGGCGGGGAATCTCGGCTTTGCATTTAACAATTCAACCGGAAATGCATCTTTCTTTCTTGGCCTGCTTCTTTTTTCCGGGATAATCTTTGTATTCTGCAGAACGGCTTATCTGCAAAAGGATTGTTTCTGGACTCTGACAGCAGGTGCCGTCCTCCTGCTTTTCGGAGGACTCTGGATCTGCTCTTCCGGAATGTATGCCCGCCATCCAGCCATTCTTCAACCGGATGTCATGTACAGTTACTACTTTTTACCCGGCATGACTCTTCTGATTCCGGTATTCCTTCTTGCGGCGGAAGCAGTCCGGCAGGCCGGATTCCGCTGGAATCCAGTCGGAATACTGCTCTCTCTGGCATTACTGATTCATACAGGAAAATATATTGGCCCCTATGAAGTCGAAATCATTGGAGGCACCATGCGTCCTGTCAACCTGCGTCTGCCTATGCTGCGCAGAGCTATCATGGACCCGGATTACGACTACAGAAACAGCACCATGCCCTACCAAATGGAACTGTTCATTGAAAATATCCGGAAAGAAAGGCAGTCCGAAAAAAGTTCTCCATAATAGATCAGCCGAAGTTTTTTTTCCGTTTTCCTTTCAGCCTTTCATGGTGAATCCCATGACGATTCCAAAGCAATAGATTCGGCATAGAGGAAGAGGCGATCCGTGTTCCCCTGCGATGAGAACTCCTGCCGGGGAATTCTCAGAGACACCGAGAGATCAACTCATTGCTTCCCGGAAGCTCTCTTCCGCTCTTTTACCCGCTTCATGGCGGAGATGATAGCTTTTCGCGTATTGGTATCGTTGGCGTAATGGAGCGCGGTCTTCCCTTCATTGCTGAGAACGGACACATCGGCTCCGCTTTCGACAAGATATGCGGCAATCTCGGGACGCTTGTTGATGGCTGCCCAGATCAGCGGAGTGTATCCTTTGTCAATCGCACCGTTGCGGGCGAGGAATTTATATACGCCTTCAACATTAACCATTTTCGTTGCCCGGAACGCCATCGGAAGAGTCTGATTGAGCCGGACCCCGTGCATTGTAAGAAATTTCACCCAGTCCAGCCGATTGTTTTCAATCGCGACCCGCATGGCGATCTGCCCGAGCGCCTGACGGTTTGCCGGAGAAAAATCCCCGATCCGCTTCATAATGTATTCAACCGTTTCCGGCTGTCCCTGTTTCATGGATGCAAGCAGAGGAGAACACATCAGATCAATTTTCTCGGGTTCAGCAAGAGGAACATTTTTCTTCTCGCAAAGTTCCAGCATAGGAATCGCATTGACAGGCGCAATCGCCGCATAGCAGAGAATTCCCCGCCCGAATTCATCTTTGACAGTCGGATCTGCATTCGCGGCAAGCAGAAGCCTGACATTCTCAATCCTGCCGAGACGGGCCGCCTCCAAAATGGGTGTGCGCTGATATTTGCCCACCGCGTTCGGATTCGCATGATGTTTCAGAAGCAGTTCCACAACATCGGTCTTTTTGGATGCCACCGCCGCATGAAGCGCCGTATCGCCATGCGCATCGGTGATATCGACATTCGCGCCATGCGTAAGAAGCGCCTCCAGAATATCGGCGCGCTGAAGCATGGAGGCAACAAGCAGGACAGGTATTCCGCTCCGGCCCGGAGTATCCGGATCGGCATTCCGGGAAAGCGCGCTGTTCACCATGCGGAGATTCGAATGCCTGACAGCGAACTCCAGACGGATATCCTCCCTCCCAGGCTGCTTCGGTTCCGGAGGCGGCGTCGCACAGGCGGCTAAAAACAGCAGAGGAATCAGAGCGGGAATCAGTCTGAACATGATTTTTTCTCCTTCATAACAGTTGCGCGAAGCTGTCCGCAGGCGGCGGAGGAATCCGCGCCCTTTTCCACGCGGACCGTGACTTTGGCTCTGGCGGCCTTCAGCGCATTCTCAAATCGTTTGATTGTTTCCTTCGAGGGTCTTGTAAAAGCTCCGTTGGCTTTATTGTAAGGGATCAGATTGATTTTTGCATCGGCTTCCTTCGCCAGTTTCGCCAGTTTGACCGCCTGCTCCACGGAGTCGTTGATGGAATCCAGCAGAACGTATTCAAAAGTCAGAAGACGGGTTGTCGCCTCCCTGTGCAGTTTGCATGCCTGAAGGATGTCCCGGATATCACGGCGGAATTTGGTCGGGATCAGCAGAGCGCGGGTCTTGTCGTCGGGAGCATGGAGCGAGACCGCAAGATTCCATTGCCGCCCATGCAGGGCAAGCTGTTTGATTCCGGGAGTCCACCCGCTGGTGGAAATCGTAACACGGCGGGCGGCAAGAGCAACCCGTTCCGGATCGCAGATGCGTTCCAATGCGGCGATCAGATTGTCCAGATTGAGCAGCGGCTCGCCGATTCCCATGATAACGACATTGTCCGGAAGGGAACCGATATTGCGGCAGGCGGCGAAAAACTGCTCGACGATCTCGCCCGCATCCAGATTCCGGGTGAAGCCGTCCGCTCCGCTGGAACAGAAGGCGCAACGGACCGGGCAACCGACCTGAGTACTGAGACAGAACGTCATCCGTCCGTCATTTGCCGGAATAATGGCACATTCGATCAGTTCTCCGTCGTGAAGCGCCAGCAGAAGTTTTTTTGCGCCGTCCGCGGATTCAAACACTTTTTCCACTTTGACGGAATCGCAGAGAAAGGATTCGCGCAGTGCCGCCTGCGCTTTTTTAGAAAGATCCGTCATTTCTTCCGGATTGACGGTCCACCGTTTGGAGATCCACCGTTCGATCTGTCTCGCCCGGTAGGTTTCGATGCCGTTCTCTCCGGCGAAACGCGTCAATTCGTCAACGGACGCCATGCTCAGATACGGTTTTTGCTGTTTTGTTTCCTTATTTGTCATTTTCATTGTCCCTGAGTTCGCCCCTCCATAATGCGAGGCGCTGGTTTCTGTATTCCCTGTTGATGAGGCTCTTCCAGGCACGGTCCGGTACCGACGGCACCTCCGGCGCAAGAACATAAATCACTTTTTCATTCGAGGGGAGCTCCGAGGCGTTTTTCACCGTCACGATCCTCCCGCCCATGTAATGACACTCCGGATAAAGCCCTGCAAGGGTATTGTATTTATAGACAGTCAATCCGCTCGTATGCCCGCCAAGCGCCTTCCGGAGTTCGAGCCCCATATCACGTCTTGTATGCAGGGCCGCCTTGTAAGGCACCACGGCGCCCCAGTAAATCAGAATGAACGAGGAAAAGACCAGAAGCCCGAGCTTCCAGATCGAACCCCCTTTCCGTGCCAGGAAAAGAGAAAGCAGCGCAAGCAGAATCGACGCCGAACAGTAGATGGTCCCGAACAGAAACAGAAACGAATCGTCCCGGTACGCGAGATTCCGCGTCAGAGGCAGTTTCTGGAGAAACTCCGCCGGAAGCAGACAGAAAAGCAGGGCTCCGATTCCACAGACCAATGCGGCGATTCCGGCTATTTTGAACAGCAAAAGATAACGCATGCCGTACCGTCTCACCGCGATCCAGTAGTTCAGCCCGATCAGGACTGCCAGCGGCGGGACCAGGCATACAATGTCGCGCCCTTCCGTTTCCGGCGAAAACCAGAGAATGCAGAAAAGAACCACAAACAAGGTCCTGAGATACTTTCCGAGCAGCGGGTTCTTATCCAATTGAATAATCGCCGGACAGAACGGCGCCCATGCAAAGATGCTCCACGGAAGCAGACGGAACGCCGCTTCAAACGGAAAAATCAGAAGCTGTACCAGATAAGTCTCCGTTTCCTCCGGCGAAGCATAATCCGGACGGAATGCGCCGGCGAATCCAGCGTGCCAGCGGGGCAGTCCCCATGCAAGAATGAAAATAATAATCAGTCCGACGGCAAAAACAAAACCCGGACCGCGCGGCTTCGTCCAAAGTGTCAGCGGCCTGCGCAGGAACAGCAGAGGCACGACTGTCATGAAAAGCCCCTGCCAGCCTGCCGTGTAAAAAAGAAGCCCCGCGACCAGTCCGCTGGCAAGCCATGCCGTTCCCCATTCCCCGCGCCACGCGCCGAGATCGAACCAGATCAGCCAGCAGGCAAAAATACCGAGAGCCGTCAGCAGGATCGGATTTCCTTCCAGTCCCTTGTCGATGACGATCATGCTGGAAATCATCACAGCGGTACCGGCCGCGGCAGCCTGCCAGCCCGACGCTCTGTAACAGCAGACCCAGACTATCGACGCAAGAATCGCCAGCGCGATCACCGGGACAATCCGCAGACTGAACTCCATGCTGAATCCACAGGAATGAATGCCTTTCACAATCAGAGGATACAACGGAAAAACTCCCGATGCACTCTCACCGTGCAAAGTCAGAAGCGGAGGAAACGAAGCGATTTCCCGGACGATTGCGGCAAAGGTTCCCTCATTCCAGTAGAGGGAACGAAGTTCCAGCGCCCAGGGGGAAACGGTCAGCAGGAAAACCGCGGCAAGAAACAGGACGGTTGAAAAAGCACCGCTTTTTTTCTCTTCATAGATCATATTGACTCTCGATTCCTGCCATTGCCGCTGCCGGAAAACGGAACTGGCCGTCAGCGGTATTCCACCTGCCCTTTGGAACCGACGCGCCTGGTTCCATCGCGTCCGTTCTCCTGTTCAAACATGGATTCTCCGGAGGCCCGGATCATGATGTCGAACGTTTTCAGCGGAGCCTTGCCGCTTTCCCACGGACGCCTGTACTCCATTTTGATTCCGGCCTCGCCGGGTCCCGTAATCACATAGGTAAACAGCTTCGCCGCGGGAGCGCCGGCAACCGGTTTCGCAGTCCGGTCCTTCAGCGGCACATATTGATTGTCCACCTCGCGGATGACCATGTCATTGGGAACGCTTCTCATCCAGAGATATCCCGTCGTGGGATTCGCCTCCAGACGGATGGCAATGGTATCCCCTGTTTTCACATGAATCACGGAACCGGAATCCTTTTCCGTCAGCAGAATGGGGTCCGAAGAGAACATGGCGCAGGATGCGCCCAGCAGAAGCACCGGAAGAACCGGAAGCAATTTCAACAGGGACAGGCTCCGCATCTCATCCGTTCTCCGGGATCAGATGGTTCCGGACGTAGTCGGCAACCGTAACGGAGAGGGGTCGCGCGGCAAAACCGGTGTTCAATGCATGGAATTTCGTCATATCCGCGCATGTGTAGTACTGATATTTGCCCTTCAGAGTTTCCGGCATGTCGATGTATTCAATTTCCGGAGTTCTGCCGAGGGCGTGAAAGACCTCTGTCACGAGTTCGTTCCAGGTCTCCGCCCGTCCGCTTCCGATGTTGTAGATGCCTTTTGCGTTGATGCGCATCAGCGCAAGGATCATCTGCGCGACATCCTTGACATAGATAAAATCGCGTTTCTGTTCGCCATCCGCATATTCAGGCCGGTCCGACTTGAACAGCTTGACCTTTCCGGTTTCCGTAATCTGTTCGAATGCCCGGAGCACCATACTGCGCATTCCGCCCTTGTGTTTCTCATTCGGACCGAATACGTTGGTAAATTTCATTCCGGTAATGGAATCAAGAAGTCCGCAGCGTTTTGCCCAGAGATCGAACATCAGTTTGGAATAACCGTACATGTTCAGGGGGCGAAGCTGATCCATCGCGTCCTCATCATCCACATATCCGTGCTCGCCTCCGCCGTAAGTCGCCGCACTGGATGCATAAAGGAATCGGATGTTGTTCCGGACGGCGAACTCGGCAAGCTCCTTCGTCACGTTGAAATTGTTGTCCGCCAGATAGGAGGCATCGCGTTCCGTGGTGGAGGAGCAAGCCCCCATGTGAATGATTGCTTCGATGCCGCAGTTCCGGAAAGCGCCGTCGTTCAGACGGCGGCGGAAAAGATCTTTTTCAAGATAGTCGCTGAACTTCAGGGGCCGCAGATTCATCCATTTTTCGGAAGTGCCGAGATGATCCACGGCAAGGATATCGGTCTCCCCCTGCTGATTCAGGGCGGATACCACAGCGCCGCCGATGAGTCCGGCGGCTCCGGTCACAATGTATTTCATCGTTCACCTCACCACAATTTGAATACGCTGTTATCGCTTCGTTCGTAGAGTTCCTCGCTGCGGCGCCCGGAACCGCTTCTCCACGGAAAGACCTTCATATTGTCGTTCTGCATGGAGGTCATGTTATGACGGCGGGCGTCTTCCGCTTCCCGCTCCGCCACAAATTTTTTCCATTCCTCCCGGGCTTTTTTGACAGCGGGGCTTTCCTGTTCAGCCGTTTTCCGGGGCTCCTCTTTTTTCCCGTCTTTTGTGGAAGCACAGGAACAGAGCAGGAGAGCGGCGCAAAGGAAAAGCGCCGAAAATGAAAGCAGTCGTTTTGCAAGCATGCGTTTCCCTTTCGCTATATGTGTTTGATCAGCACCATGGTTTGATCGTCTTCCTGTTCTTTGTGCACCTCGGAGAACTTGTCGACAGATTCCATGATGGTCTTGATGGTATCCTCCAGGGAATCTCCGCGCGCGCAGCTCTGCTTATAGATTTCCGTCAAGCGGGGGATTCCGTAAAATTCATCCTGTTCGTTGGTGGTTTCATTGATGCCGTCCGTAAACATCAGCATGGTGGTGTGAGGCGTGATCTCAGTACAGAGGGTATCGAAATCCGCCAGATCGCCCGGCAGAAGCCCGAGCCCGGAGCCTTCGGGATTGATGGACCGGATATGCTCGCGCAGATAGAGCAGCAGAGGCGTATGTCCCGCACGGGCATATTCCACGGTGGATTCCTTTTTGTTGATCAGGCAGCAGCCGAGAGTGATATAACGTTCGTCGACGGTATCGCGGTAGAGATTGTTGTTCAGTTCGCGCAGAAGTTCCTTCAGCGAAACGAAATGGTTGATGTTGGAGCGGATGAACGAACGGGTCATCGCCATGATCATACAGGCGGGAATCCCCTTCCCGCAGGCATCGCCGATGACGACGAGCAGACGGTTGTCATCAATCTGCACAAAATCGTAGAAATCGCCGCTGACCTCCTTCGACGCGCGCGTAAAGGCATGGATAACGAACCGCCCCCACATCGGGAACTTTTTCGGCATCATTGAGAGCTGAAGGTTTCGTGCGAAACTCAGCTCCTGATTGATCCGCTGCTGTTCGCTGAGATTGGAATACACCTGAATGATGTTCTGCGCAAGCACCACCTGCGAAGCAATAAACTTGAAGCGGCCGAACTGCTCCGTGGTGAACGGGGAATCCATCCGCTTGCTGTTGACCGCGCAGATCACGCCCGTGACCTTTCCCTCGTTCACAAGCGGAACCGCCATGAGGGTATGAATCGGCACGACGGAATTGCCGAGATCGGCAATCCGGGGATCGGTCGAAGGATCGGTCAGATAGACATCCTCTCGATTCTGCGCGACCTCGCCGATGAATCCTTCCCCGAGCTTGAACCGGTCGCGTTTCAAGGTCTCAAGGACATACTTCGGCTTGGTCAGAATATAATCGGCGGCACGGCGGTTGGAAAGCGGAGGAAAAGCGCCGAACACTCCGACCGCCCGAAGCGAATCGCCCTCCAGCGTGAACACGCACACCGACTGCGCTTCCACCAGGTCGCCGGCATACCGTGCGGTTACATTCATCCAGTTTTCAATTTCATCCGTGGTCCGGATGTTCTGAGCGAAAATATCCAGAAACCGGGTCGTCTCCGACCGCTTGTGGTAGGAATCCGCGAGTTTTCTTCTCAGGATCATGATCCTGATACGCATGTGAGTGCAGTAAACAGCCAGGCACCCCACCAGCGCAGCCAAAAGAACCAGCCAAAAAATTACCGTCACGATCTTCCCTCGCGTTAAAATATGGATATGCTTACACTTTATCGCATTTTTCCTTATTTTTCAACCCTGAAAATGACTTTTTTTTCATCCATTCCGGCAACGTCATTCCCTTGTCCGCTCATCAATAAAATTCTCTGAATTATCGGATTGCTAAATTTTTATTCAATAAAAGTTTAATTTTATTTATATTATTATTGATTTTATTAAAAAAATATACTATAATATAAAAAAGAAAGGGGAAAGCCATGCCGAAAGATCATTTTTCCACCCGGTGCCGGAATTGCGGCGGGGAACTGGACATTGAACGACTGGTCTGCGAAGAATGCAGCCTGAGGATTGAAGGGCGCATCACGCTGCCGCGTCTGGCGCGTCTGAGTCCGGAAGATCGCGAATTCATCGAACTCTTCGTTCTCTCCGCCGGTTCGCTGAAAGAGGTGGGCAAGGCGCTGAAGCTCTCTTATCCGACCGTGCGGGCACGTCTCGACCGGGTCATTGCCGACCTGCGCGCGCTGGATGAAAAACAGCGGGATGCCCGCATGGAAATCATCCGGAAACTGGAACAGGGAGAAATCACGGCGGAACAGGCCGCCCGGGAACTCGCCAAAAACCGTTGAACAGGAAGGAGAGAAAACGATGGAGACTTCTTTGCGTTTCTATGAAACTCTGATCTTTGTTCTGA
>CALXMJ010000300.1 GCA_944389445.1 uncultured Victivallales bacterium
AAAATCAGCCGGGAGAGCAGTTACGCCTTCGGGGTGACGCCGTCGCGGCTGGACCGTCTGGTTCCGGAACCGGTTCGTTCGGCGCTGATGAATGCGCTGCGGAAATTTGACCGTCAGGCGCCGGGCTTTGTCCGGGAGGGAGTTCTGATCGGGATGGAGACGCGCGTTTCCAGTCCGGTCCGTTTTCAGCGGAATGCGGAGACACTGGAAAGCTCGATGCGCAATCTCTATGTCGGAGGAGAAGGCGGAGGGTGCGCGGGAGGAATCGTCTCGGCGGCGGTCGACGGTCTGCGTCTTGCGGAAAAGATGCTGGAAAACCGGAACTGACAACCGCCGGGACCGGCAGGGAGATCCGCAAGCTCCGGACAGGAGAAGGAAGATCATCATTTTTTTCTTCGGGAACTGGACATTGCGGAATCCAGGGTGTATATTTCGGAGTTTGAGGGATGTCGGCGGCGGTCGCTCCGTGCGAACGGAGAGGAAAGTCCGGACCCCACAGGGCAAGGAGTCCTTTATAAAATAAGGATACCATGGACCAGATTCCATGGGAAGGAAAGCGCAGCAGAAAACAAACCGCCGGAGCAATCCGGCAAGGGTGAAAAGGCGGGGTAAGAGCCCGCCGCGGCATCAAGTAATTGAGCCGGCAGTGCAAGCCCCTCCCGGAGCAAGGCCAAATAGGGAATGAGCCGCGGCCCGCGGCGTTTGAATTCCGGGTTCTGGCCGCATAGACAGATGATCGCCCCCCGAAAGGGTGACAGAATCCGGCTTATGCCGCATCTCTCTCTTTTTATGGTTGTTTGAGAATGAAGGAATCGTGGAGATCCGAATATGAGGGATTTGAGTGAACGTATCGCAAACCGGGTGGTCAGCATACCCGATTATCCGCAGAAGGGCATCATTTTCCGGGACATCATGCCGATCGCCGCTGACGCGGAACTCTTCAATGACATCATCGCGGAACTGGCGGCTTGTCACAAAGGGGAAAACATCGACAGAGTGGTCGCTATCGAATCCCGGGGATTCGTTTTCGGCGGAGCGCTTGCCCACGTCCTGAAATGCGGATTCACACCAATCCGCAAAGCCGGAAAGCTGCCCCGCGAAACGATCCGCGAAACCTATCAGCTGGAATACGGCGAGGCCGTCATTGAACTGCAGAAAGATTCCCTCGCACCGGGACAGAAGGTGATTCTTGTGGATGATCTGCTGGCAACCGGAGGAACTGTAAACGCGGCAATCCGTCTGATCAACCGGCTCGGTGCGGAAGTGGTGGCTGCGGATTTCGTCATCGAACTGGGATTCCTTTCTCCGCGTTCCAATGTGAAGGGTTGTTCCCGTATTCATTCGTTGTTAACTTATCATTGATCCGATTACCTTATGGAGATGAAAAATGAAATATGCGATTCTCAGCGACATACATGGAAATCTGGAGGCGCTGAATGTCACGCTGGAAGTCTGCAAACAGGAAAAAGTGGATTCCTATGTTTGCCTGGGCGACATTGTCGGCTATAATGCCAACCCGAAGGAGTGTCTGGAAATCGTTCGGGCTCTTCCAGGCATCACCGTCGTGAAAGGCAATCACGACGAATACGTCTCCAATAACGATGAAGTGATGGAAGGTTTCAATCCCCACGCAAAAGCAGCCGTTCTCTGGACCAAAGCGCAGCTTACCGATGAAGACCGCAAATGGCTCGCAGGGCTCCCCATGCGACTGACCATCAAGGGAGCCAACATGACAATCGTTCACGCAACTCTCGACGGACCCGACGCCTGGGGCTATATCTTCGACACCCATCATGCCGCCGACAATTTTTCCTATCAGTTCACCCAGCTCTGCTTTTGCGGTCACTCCCATGTCCCTGTCGCGTTCAGCAAACGCCCGATCGCTCTCCGGGTCAGCCGTACCATTGAGGAGATTCCAGAATGGTCCTCGGAAGGCGACACCGATTTCACCGTCGCGGATGCGATTCCGGTCGACATCGAACAGGGGGTCAAGTATCTGATGAATGTCGGCAGCATCGGACAGCCGCGCAATCATGATCCGCGTGCCTCGTTCTGCATTTACGATACCGTAAAAAAACAGGTGGTCCGCTACCGGATTCCCTATGATATCGCTCTCACCCAGCAGAAAATCAGGGCGGCGAATCTGCCGGAACGCCTTGCCGCCAGACTGGCACGCGGCGTGTGAAGCACGTCCGGGAGGAACCCGCCATGAAGCGTTTCCTGATTGTAAAACCGAGCAGCCTCGGCGATATCATCCATGCGTTTCCCGCAGTCTCCATGCTTGCGGCAAAATATCCCGGAGCGCAGATCGACTGGCTTGCGGTTCCCGCCTTTGCCCCTGTGGTCAAGTACCATCCGGCTGTGAGCAACGTCATTCTCTTCCAGCGGAAAGAAATGGGGCGCATCAGCAAATTTCCCGGAGCGTTCCTTTCGCTTTTCTCCGAGATCCGGAAAAACAGATATGATGCGGTCATTGATCTTCAGGGGCTCCTCCGGAGCGCGCTGATCGCCCGCATGGCGAAGACAAAAACCGTTGCAGGACCAGCCGAAACCAGAGAAGCGCTCTCCAAAGTTTTCTACAAATACAAAATGGATTCCGGTGACTCGTGCCGTCACGCTGTCTGCAAAAACATGTCCATGATGGCGGAATTCCTGAATGAGCCGCTGCCGGAGCGTGTGGTCTTCGAAATGCCCGAAAACGCGGCGGCGGCGAAAAAAACCAGTGCGCTTCTCTGCAGTTTCGCCAAAGAAAAACTGATCGCAGTGGCTCCCGGAGCCCGATGGGACACCAAACAGTGGCCGCCGGACTTCTTCGCGGAGTGCGTCAATCTTTTTGCGGGAAAACATCCAGACTGGTATTTTGTAATCCTCGGTTCCCCGAACGAAAAGAAACAGGGGGAAATCCTGAAAAGCCTGCTGAAAACTCCGGCACTGAATTTGATCGGGCTGACGGGAATTCCGGAACTGGTGGAAAGCATTCGCAAATCCCGTCTTCTGCTCTGCAATGACAGCGGCCCCATGCATATCGCGGCAGGCGTTGGAACACCGGTAACCGCAATGTTCGGGCCGACCGACCCGGTCCTGACCGGTCCCTTCTCGGATCAGGCGGAAGTGCTGACGCCGTCTCTGGATTGCTGCAGGTGTTTCAAGCGAACCTGCGACACCTGCCGGTGTCACGGAGGAATTTCGCCGGCAAAAGTTGTCGAATCCATGGAAAAACTCCTGGGATTCTGAGTTTTTCCACTGGAAAACGCCAGTTTGTGAAGTATTATAAAAGATGTGCCGGACCGGGAATACTCCCGTCCGGGCAAGGAAAGTCGGAAGACGGATTCGGATTTTCAACAGAAACGGGACTATAGTAAGGAAAATGATTATGAGAATGAAAACGCTGCTGCTTCTGCTGCTGTCCGTATCGGCGGCAACCCTTTCGGCACAGATCGCCGTCAAAATTGAACCGGGACGCCCCCTCTTCATGCTTTACGATTCCGTCTATGTGAAAATGATCATGCGCAATTATTCCTCGCATCCGATCGCATTTGGAAATTCCAAGGATCTGCAGGGAGACATCACGTTCCGCATCATAACTCCGGGCCGCACTCTCGCCAGACGGATCGGCAGTAACAATCCGCTTCTGCGCGGAGTCATCCTCGCTCCCGGGGAAACAAGAGGATTCACATTCAATCTTTCCAAATATTACTTTCTTCAGGAGGAAGGCATGTACACGGCACGAGTGACGGTCAAACATCCTCAGCTGCCATCCGCCTATGAATCAAATGAAATTCCCTTCAAGATCCGGAAAGGCACCGTCATCTGGCAACGGAAATTCGGCTTGCCGGATTATACCGGTGAAAAGAAAAAAAGCGGTAAGATCGAAAACCGCACCTACAAACTGCTTAAGTTTACAGACAGCAAAAGCATCTTCTACTATATGATGATCGACGATGACAAAAAAGTCTATGCCGTCCGACGGATCGGATTCGACATGGGGTCGAATCTCCAGCCGCAGCGGGAAATCGACGCTCTCGCCCGGTTCCATATCATGATTGCCGTAACGCCGAAAATCTTCGCCCACTACATCTACAACTACAACGGCGTGCTGGAACGCCGTGATCTCTATATCCGGACTACGACGACTCCTTATCTGGTTCTTGATCCGAAAACTTCGGAAGTCCGCGTCGATGGCGGCAGAATCGCCAGAAAGGACCTCGACTTCGAAGAAATCAACGACCTGCCTCTGCTGGATGAAGTCAAAACCGAAACCGATATCTTTGAAGCAAAACCGGCACGCGAGGACTGATTCCCGATGAACCGTCCCAACACAGTCCAATGGCAAACAGCGGAAGGGATCGTTTATCTGAAACCGGATGACGCTCTTGATTCCTCCGCCCCGGGCTTCCTGGATATTATCGACCAGACGCTTCTGCCCGGGCGGCTCGAACGGCTGAAACTTTCCGATCCGGAAGAGATTTTCCATGCCATAAAAACGCTGGCAGTCCGGGGAGCTCCGGCGATCGGCTGTGCCGCGGCGCTCGGACTCGCGGCCTGCGCGCAGCGATTCCATGCCGCGACCCGGAGCGAGTTTCTCTCCCGTCTGTCGGGAACAGCGGAGTATCTGGAATCCTCCCGGCCGACCGCTGTGAATCTGGCATGGGCGCTGAACCGGTGCTGCACGGCAGTGCGCCGTTCGGAAGAAACCGATCCCGCCATCCTGCTCCGCCGCCTTCTGAATGAAGCGCTCGAAATCCTCGCCGAAGATATCGACATGTGCAGTGCAATCGGAAGAAACGGGCTCTCTCTGATCCGGAACGGCATGGGCATTCTGACCCACTGCAACGCGGGAGCCCTTGCCACCGGCGGATGCGGAACCGCTCTTGCCCCGATCTATGCGGCGAAAGAAGCCGGCTTGAACATCCGGGTCTACTCGGATGAAACACGTCCGCTCCTCCAGGGAGCCCGCCTGACGGCATGGGAGCTCTCCTACAACGGAATCGACGTGACCACAATCTGCGATTCCATGGCGGCTCAGGTCATGCGGGAAGGAAAGGTCGATCTCGTGATCGTCGGAGCCGACCGCGTTGCCGCAAACGGAGACGCCGCCAACAAAATCGGCACCTATCAGCTGGCGATCACGGCAAAGTACCATCAGATACCATTCTATGTGGCGATTCCCTATTCGACCATCGACCGCTCCATCCCGGACGGCTCCCATATTCCGATCGAACAGCGCCATGAGTCCGAGATCACGACCTTCAACGGAAAGCGCATCTCGCCGGAGACGATCAAGGTCTACAATCCCGCATTCGACGTGACCCCGGCAAAGCTGATTACCGGCTACATCACGGAAAAAGGCGTCGTATCGGCGATCTGACAGGAACTCCCATGAAAAAACTGCGCGTTGACGACTACCTCTGCAATCACGGCATCTGCGCCGACAGGGACGAGGCTCAGCGCCTGATTATGGCCGGCAAAGTCCGCCGCAATCCGGATTCGATCATTGCCAAGGCCTCGGAACTGGTACCGTTCGACGCGGCGCTCCTCGTGGACACTGCCGATTCCTTCGCCAGCCGGGGAGCGGGAAAGCTCGAACCTTCGCTGATGAAACATCTCCCCGACCTGACCGGGTTGAAAGCAGTCGACATCGGCTCCTCCACCGGTGGATTCACCGCTCTGATGCTGCGCAGAAACGCGGAAAAAGTCTACGCGGTGGACTGCGGAAAAGGGTTGCTTCATGCAAAACTGCGGAACGATCCGCGTGTCGTCTGTCTGGAGGGTATCAACTCATGATCTCTCGTCCGGTGCATCATTCCGGAAGCGATGGATGTCATGTCGATGCTCGTTTCCTTTATTGGCGCGACTAATATTCTACCCGGCACCGATGTCATCATGGCTCCCAGTGCATGGGC
>CALXMJ010000301.1 GCA_944389445.1 uncultured Victivallales bacterium
GATGCCGTCGGGCATGATTCTCATGTGCGGACCGACGGGCAGCGGCAAGACTTCCACGCTTTACGCTATGCTTTCCGCCATTGACTACAATCTGAAAAACGTCATCTCCATTGAGGACCCTGTCGAACGGATTATGCCTGCAATCAGCCAGATGGAGGTCAATGTCAAAGCCGGAATCACGTTTGCTTCGCTTCTGCGCAATTCCCTGCGCCAGAATCCCGATGTGATCTGCCTCGGCGAGATTCGCGACGAGGAAACCGCTGAAGTCGCCGTTCATGCCGCGCAGACCGGACACCTGATTATCGCGACTCTGCACAGCAACGACAGCATCGGGACCATCATCCGTCTGATGGATTTGGGAATCCCGCTCCGTTCCATTGCAGCGGCTCTGCATGTGATTGTTTCACAGCGCCTGATCCGCAAACTCTGCAGCCGCTGCAAAAAGAAGGTCGATCCGACTCCGGAACAGCAGACCTATTTCGACAGTCTGAGCCTCAGCACGGAAAACCTGTATGCGCCATGCGGATGTCCGGATTGCGACGGCTCCGGCTATTCCGGGCGTCGTGCTCTTTTTGAAATTCTTGTGATGGACCCCGGACTGCGAGCCGCTCTGGAAGATCCGAACGCCTCCAATACCGGCATCAAGGCATATCTGGATGCGCATCAGGGCGATGGAACTCTTCGGCATCAGGCGCTGCGTCTGGTCGAAGCCGGTGAAACCTCCTGGGATGAATTCGAACGGATTACAGTCAACCTTTAACGGAGCGGAGACGATGGGTTTTGTTATTGTCATGCTGGTCGGAGTGCTTGCCGCTCTGAGTTTTACGAAAAAAGAGCTGTATCAGCCCTGGATTTATCTGGTGAATGTTTCTCTGGCGGTTTATCTCAGCATGTTTACCTCTCCTCTGCTGCTGGAACTGCTGCCTGCGCTGCCTGCCGCAGCGGAGAAGTATAAAACAGCGGGTATTCTCCTGGTGACAGCCGTCCTCCTTCTGGTGATTTTCTATAAAATCGTCGGGACGGTTGCAGAGGATTCCAGTGTATTCGATCTGTATCCTCTGCCGTCGCTGGTCAGCAATCTCTGTGCGGCGATTTTCGCGTTTTGCGGAGGAGCTGTCACTGCGGCTTTCCTTCTGATGTGTTTCGCGCAGACCCCCATTTCCGCGAAGATCAAAGGAATTGACCGCGCCGCTCTCCGGACATCATCCACAGGCGTCATGCGGACCGTCGCCGGAGTTGTCAATGTATTTTCCTTCCAGTCCATGAGCAGGGAAGCACAGGCGACGCTGGACAGATTTGAGAAGGATCCGCCGCCGGTTCCGGAGGAAAGCCTGGAAGAAAAGGTCAAGGCGAAAAAAGCCGAGACGGCAAAAAAAGCAAAGGAAAAAGCCCGAAAAAAGATGAGAATTCTGGAAAATGGCGTAGCCGTTCCTGTCGAGGAGGAGACCTCGGAGAAAAACGGGACCGAAACGCAGACTCCTGCCGTAGAAAAAACAGCGGAGCCTTCTCCGGCAGCCGGAGAAAAAGGGATCTCGCCGGAGCCTCCGGAAAAAACGGTCCGGAGCCGGAAACAATCTTCCTCAGAGAAAACGACAGTTTACGGACGTGCCGTTTCCAAAGCGGTTGACGTCCGTCGTCAAATTGAGAAAAAGTCCGTTCAGAGTCCCGGGGAAAAACCGTGACGGCCCTGTCTTCCTGAAATTCCGTATTGCAGTTTTTCCTGACAGAACTTTCCGCAGCTGCCTGCGGAAAGTTTTTTTGTTTTTTTTGAAATGCCCTATTGACATTTCAGTGGAATATTGTATAATAAAAAAGGGAAGCAGTTGGTAACCTTTTTAAGAGAGCGGCAAGTGAAAGTCTACAGTAAATATGAAGATGTTCTGGAAGTGCTCCGTCATCATGTGAACCGTCTTTGCCGGATGGGGAATCTGGTTCTGGAAGGGGAGCGGGAATTATGCGTCCGCTTCGGGACAAGCCGGAAGACTCTTGCAAAGGCCATGGATACTCTGGTTGCGGAAAAGGTCCTGTACCGGGAAAGACAGTCCACGCGGATTGTCCCGCTGAATCGGCAGAAGGGGCGCTATGCGTATGTGCCGTATTTTCACAGGATCAGCGGACAGTTCTGGTATGACAACGATCAGCGTATATGGGACCGTCTCCAGCTGATCGCCATGGAGAATCTGCTGACGATTGACCTGATTCCCTTCGATCCGGAATATCCCGGGGAAACGCCGGAGGTCCTGGCGGAAAAACTGAAATCGCACACGATCGTGTTTCTGTGCCTGTTTCAGGAGCAAGCATTCCGGATTCTTGCGGAACGTCTGAAAACCGCCGGTGTGAGAATGGTGATGCTGGACGAGAACAATCAGCTTCCGGACTCCTCCCTTTTTACAGAGGATTATTACGTTTCCGGAAAAATTGCGGCGCAGGCTCTTGTGAGAAACGGATATGTCCGCCCGATCATGATGGGGTGCGGCGTGAGCCATGAGAACCTTGCAATCAACAACCGGATCAATGGTTTTCTGGATGTAATGGCAAAACATAAGATTTCATGTCCTGAGTTATTTTTCTCCTATACGGACCGCCTCCGTTCCGTGGTTGAGCTGAGCGCCTATCTCTCCCGGATTCGGGAACATGGACACGATTGCGTCTATTTCCCGCTGGATTCCTATCTGGATCTGATCACTCTCCCGCTTTATGACCGGCATCTGGTGCCCGATTCCGTGGGGATTGTATCAGCCGACAGCACCCGTCAGGCTTCGTTTCACAATCCTCCCATTACCTATACCATGGACTGTTACCGTGAGATCTCCGATGCCATTCTGGACATGATCCGCGGAAATGAACGAGGGAAAGACGTGGCGTCTCCGCGCCATATTCGTTTCAAGCCGAAACTGATTTCAGGATCATCAACTGCAAATAGAAAGGAGAAAAAATGAAAGAGCGGCATTGTTTTACATTGATAGAGCTGCTGGTTGTTGTTGCAATTATTGCAATTCTGGTTGGAATGCTTCTTCCTGCCCTGCATTCCGCGCGAGGAAAAGCGAGGGATATATCCTGTCTGTCCAACATGAAACAGATCGGGCTGGCGATGGCCTCCTATGGTGACGACAATGCGTCCTTTCTGCCGAGGGTCGAGGAATCCGTGTCCTATTTCAAGTGGCAGGACAGACTGATCCCGTATGTGGCGCCTTCGGTCAAGGTGCCATGGAACGGAGTGTATGTGAAAATCAAGGTGTTTCAGTGTCCTGCGCAGGAGGCGAGTTTGCAGAGGCATATACGCAAGAATTATGGACTGAACGAATATATTGAGTCTGTGACGAAGGCATTTTTTATTCGCGTGAAACGTCCGTCGGAACGAATGGTCGCCACCGATATGAATTCGGAGGGGAACGGACTGCCCGGGGTCTGGTCCAAGGGGGATATTTCTCCGGACAGAGTGACCCAGAGGCATCTGAATGGAATGGGAGTTTCCCTGATTTACGGGGATATGCATGTCCGATCCGTTGAACTGCGTCTCATTCCGGATTCCACCGGATACAATTATTTCTGGGGACAGTTTGTCCAGAATTAGGCAACGGGAGAAAATAACATGAAATTTTACACAGAACTTTACGGGATGTTGCTTGCGCTTTTGATTTCCGGGATGTCCGGATCCGCTGAGAATCCGGAGCGATTCCCGGAATGGAAGAGTCTGCCGTCTTCCAGCCGGATGCCCCGGAATGCGGACGTTTCGATTGCCCCGGAGGGACATTTCCTGGTGAACGGAACTCCGCGCTATCTGCCCGGAGTGATTTTTTATGAAGGAACCGACATCAGCATTCCGGCTCCCGCATTCGGTTATCCCGATTCCTTGAAATGGCTCTATGAGAACATTCTGGATTACGAGGGGCTGCAGCGGATCGGGTTCGATGCTGTCGGAATGTTTACTTCCACCCGGTGGATGGCCCGCTTCCGGAAGGATCACAAGGAGTGGCGAAACTGGACGCAGTATCGGCGCGCGGTGGATTCCGGGCTGCCCCTGTATGTGGATTTCACCTGTTCCGGCTGGCATCACGGGGCTCTCCGCGCGGATCGCGACGGCAATCTGCCGAAAGAGGCGTTTCTGGCTGGTCATTTCATGCCGTACAATATGCTTCATCCGCTTGGCAGGCGCATGTATATCGAGATGTGGAAGGACGGTGCCCGGATGATGCGGGAACTTGGTGCGAAACCGTTGTACTACGAGCTTTTCAACGAGCCGGGGCCCACCGTGCTTTCTCCGGAGGGGCGGCGGGAATTCGTCCGCCGGATGCAGGCGAAATATAAAACCGTTGATGCACTGAACCGTGTCTGGAAAACGAGCTATGCGTCGTTTTCCGAAGTCGGCGGATTCGGGCGTCTCGCGGAGAATCCAGTCCGGAACATTGAATGGATTCTGTTTACGGAAGACGTATTTTATGAACTCTGCCGGGAGGGAATTCAGGCAATCCGGGAGGTGGATCCGCGGCCCGAAGCCGGATTCTGCATTCAGCCCGTCAATCTGCGGACAAACGGGATCAACAACTACAGGATCAACACTCTGATGAACCGGATTTCCAGCTCAACTGGCGGAGGAGACTCCGTTCAGGCTCATTTCCTACGGGCGATGGCGGACGGCAAACCGATTTCCGACGGGGAAATGTATACAGGGAACACCCGTCTCTCCTTCCGCAATGCCTGGCTGACGCAGTTCTCCCGCGGATTCAATGCCTCTTTTCTGTTCAAATGGGACAAGCGGAGCGGTGACTGGGTCACTTATCGTAAAACGCCGGATGGAAGAAAGGTGTTCGACATTGAAAAAAGTACGGAAAAAGCAAAAAGATCCGCCGAGATTTTCCGTTACAATGTGTTGAATCCATGGGCCGTTCCGACAGATGCCCTGCGCGGGATTCAGGATGCGAAACGCGATATCGCCGATGTCAGTTTTCTGTTTGCTCCGCGCGACCGTGGGATTCCGCGGCAGGTTGCGCTTCTGTATTCCTATCCGACGGATCATGTCGCGGTCGCTCTCGGTCATACCAACCGCCGTCTGCTGGAATACTATTCGCTTGCTCTTGAATACGTGCACATTCCGCAGGATATGATCTTTGAGGAACAGCTTCCGGAAGGTCGTCAGAACCGGTATCGTGTTCTGATTGCCGCGGGAATTGATGCCGTCTATGAGAAGACCCCGGAGTTCCTGCGGCAGTTTGTCCGTGACGGCGGAACGCTTCTGCTGGGGCAGGAGGTGCTCGACCGCGGAGAGCTTTCTCTCTTCCGGGAGAAAAATCCGTTTCCCGGAATCCGCTCCGGCAGGGAAATCGTCGATGCCGAAGTCTCCTCGTTCCGCTGGAACAACAGGGAGTATGCGGCGTCCTTGTACAAAACTGCCGTACCGGGCGCCGGATGGAAACCGCTGGCTTCCATCGGCACAACTCCGGTGCTCTTTGAACGGCCGGAGGGAAAGGGAAGGGCCCTCTTTCTCAATGCTTCCATGCCGATGGAATCGCTCGGACGTTTCCTCTGCGATCTGCTTGCGGAGAAACGAATCTATCCCGTGTGCGGAATCACTGATCCGGAAACCGGAAAACCGGTGCCGTCGATCGAAGTCAACAAAGCCGTGCGGGACGGCATCACGGGATATCTGATTGCCAACCGGGGGCTCGGCAGCCGCCTGGTTGAGTTCCGTCCGGGGGAGAGCGGCGTATTCTGCCGGATCAGTCATCGCTGTCAGGATGCCCCCCGGACGCTTCTCCTTCCGGAAAACGGGACCTTTGCCCTCCTGCTGCCTCCCGGGGAAGTTGTGATCCTGGCAGGTGGAGAACGCGCCGCGGTGGAGAAGCTCTTCGGGAAAATGCCGGTCGTCTCCCGTGAGGAGACCTTGCGGGAGGCTCGCCGGATTCTGGAACAGGAACGGACGGAACGGGAAAAAAGCAATGTCGTCTATCAGGTTGACCCGAACCGGATTCGTCCGATTGATCTGCGTGCCCATGCCAACCGCGCATTCGTCGACAAAATCGAGGGCGACGGCAAAGGCGGATGGACCGATCAGGGCGAGAACTCCCTTCACGGCGTGGAATGGGGAATTCAGAACTGCATCGGTGTTCCGATGGAGTTTATCCGGATTGATCAGAACGACTACAAAGCATGTATTGTGCTCGGTTCGAAAAAAATGCCCGGTCTTCCGCTTTCGGTCCGGGGAATCCCGGTGAACCTGAAAGCGAAGCATCTTTATTTTCTCCATGCGACGGCCTGGTCGGGCGGACATTCCTTCAGCTATCTCATTCATTACGCGGATGGCGGCAAAGTGGAAATTCCGATCCGGGACGGCATTGAAGTTGATGACTGGTTCCGGGCTTCCACCCGCCGTCCGGGCATGACCGCCTATCCCGGCTGGCTGAATTCCGAACGCAAGGGGCTGTATCTCTGGCGTTGGGTGAATCCGCATCCGGAAAAGACGATCCGTTCATTTGATATTGTCTCGCAGAATCGGAATTCGATTCCGATCATTGTTGCGGTTTCCGCCGAACTGGCTTCCGACGAGGATGCCGAGACCCGTCCGCTCACCTTCCGGCGGGAGGAGAACGGCTGGTTCCGGCTTGAGAAACCGTTTGCGCTTCCTCCCGCATTCCAAACGGGAACCCTCGCATTGACGGTGAAGATGGAGCATCCGGTCCGAATTCTTGCCGACAAAGCCGTTTTTCTGCGTCCGGAGCATTACCGGTCCGAGAAGGGGTGGCGGCGTGTTTTTGTGTCATTGGAACGGATTTTGAAAAATCCGCGGATATCCTTTTCCCGTTTTTCCCTGACCCCCGCGGAGGAAATCGAAGTTGGAGAGCTTTCCGTTCTCTGCTGGCGGAAGGAACCGGGGCTTCGTCCGGAGAGCGGTTCCATTACGCCCGTTCCCTGGAATTCCGGACAGGTCGCCCTGCGTCTGGCCGGCGACACCGTGGAAATGCCGATTCTGGAAAAAGGATCAAGCTGGTGCGGCGGATCTCTGAAGATCCGCCCGGAAACGCCAGTTGACGGAGAACATGCTTCCCGTCTGCGTTTTTTCTATAATTCCCTGCCGGATCAATGGGGAAATTACCGGACGGTTCCCGGTCTTCAGATTTCTGTGTGCGGAACGGATTCCGGCGGGAACGAGATTTCCACGCCGTACCTGCCGGTGAAATTTATGGAAAAACCGGATACGGACCCTGCTACATGGCAGGCTGCCGAGGTGAATATGACGCGCTCTGCAAACTGGAAGAAGTTCCGTGCGGTGAAGAGGATCAATCTTCAATACACCTCTGTTCCCGTTCAGCGTTCCGGAATCGCCCTGCGCGGACTTCTGTTCGCCGATTGAGGGGGAGGGGCGGTTTCCGTCTTTCCGCCGGTTCAGACAAAACTGTAGGTGAGTTCAATTTTAATCTCAAGCTCCGGATGGTCCTTTTGAAGGAGTCCGGTGATTTTCTGAATCAGTTTCTCTTCGGCGCGGCTGTATTTGCGGGGAACCAGCAGAGAGAACTCGATATGGAGCTGCTTCCCCTGTTCCGCAAGACGGAAATCGTAGACCTGCATGTTCGGGTCAAGGGTGCC
>CALXMJ010000302.1 GCA_944389445.1 uncultured Victivallales bacterium
AACACGATTCCGAGCGGTGGATTCTTGTTTTCCGCAAGCATCCGGTAGACATCGTGCGCCTTCTCCGGAGAGAGGATCTCGGAAATGATTGCACTGGCCTTCATCTTTCCGTTGGCAAGCAGCTTCAGAAACGCCCTGTAATCATCCTGCTCGGTCCAGTGGTACGGCGAAGATTCCTGTTTCCCGCGACAGAACGTGTGCGCACCAAACAACTGAATCCCTCTGCGATGAATATACTTGTAAAAATCAATCGGCACATCGGAAACGCGGGTGCAGCCAAGCAGGGAAATCCGTCCTTCCCAGGCAATGTACTCCAGAGCCTGCTGAAGCGCCGCCGCACTGCCGGTCACTTCGACCACCGCCCGGACCCCCTCCCCTTCCGTAATCTCGCGAATCTGATCAAAATAATCCTTGTCCGCCGGATTCAGCGCATAATCCGCGCCCAGTTTCTTTGCAAGCGCACGGCGCTCCGGCGAAAAATCGGATACGATCATCGGCACCGCCCCGCTGAGCGCGGCAACCTGAAGCGCAAACACTCCGAGAATTCCCTGTCCGGCAATCATCGCACTCTCGCCGATTTCCAGATGCAGCTTCCGCACCCCGTTGAACGAAAACGACGCAATATGCGCAAACGAAGCATCCAGCATCCCGACCTTCTCCGGAATCCGGACCAGATTCTCATCCTTCACAGAATAGAGCTGATGTCCCGCCCAGTTGACCACCACGCGGTCTCCGACCTTCACCTTTGTAACGGCATCTCCGGTCTTCACCACCTCTCCCGCCCCGCAGTATCCGGGCATGTAGGGAAATGACGAGTGCGCGTTCGGCATATCCATGGACCACGCACGTTCCGTCCCGGCACTGACCACCGTATAGTGATTCCGGATCAGAACCTGATCCGCTTTCAGCTCCGGCATCTCCTTCTCCCGGAGGTGCGCATTGCTGACCGATTCCATGATAATCTGATAATTCTTCATTGTAACAAATCTCCTGGTGATACGAACTCTCTTACTGAAGCAGAAGTCTTCCGCCGTCGATCAGATGCGAGGACCCCGTAATGAACGCCGCCTTGTCCGAGCAGAGATACAGGATGAAATTGACCAGTTCGATCGGTTCCGCCGCACGGCCAAGCAATGTCTTCATGTTCGCCATGCCGGGACGCGTCAGCACCGGGCCGGGAATCACACAGCAGGCACGGACATTGTGCGGCGCACCGAGAATCGCCAGCGATTTGGTCATTCCCTTCATGGCGCTCTTCTCCGCGGAGTAGTCGAGCGAAGGCCCTCCGCCGCCCTGTTCCCCCGTCACGGAACCGAAGTTGATAATCACGCCGCGTTTGCGTTCCATCATTCCGGCGAGCACGGCACGGCAGCAGTAGATGGCTCCACGCAAATTCACATCGAGTCCCCAGTCGATCACTTCGATCGGAAGCTTTTCGAAACTGGCATAGTTGTTGCAGCAGCGGCCCGACATTCCACCCGCGCAGTTCAGCAGAATATCCACGGAACCGAACGTCTCCACCGCTTTCTTTTCCGCCGCCTCGACCTCCGGATATTTGCGGATGTCCACCACCAGCGGCAGAACGCTTCCGCCGGCTGCGCGGATTCCCTCGGCGGCTTTTTCCAGCGCCTCACGGTTGACATCGCACAGAACGACATTCGCACCGGCTTCCGCCAGCTTCTGTCCGGAGAGCAGTCCCATTCCGGATGCACCCCCCGTAATCATCGCGGTTCTTCCTGAAAATTCCATCTTTCACCCTTTCTTTTTCCGTCTTTGCTTCCGATGTCCGATTTCACGAAACGGGGTCAGCCCCCGTCCATCCTTCTCAAAGGGAAAATAACACAATAAAAGAATCGCCGCAAACAAAAGACTCCTCTCTTTCTGAAAAGAATCATGCAAGTGAATATTTGATTTCAAAATTTCCCATGATATATTGCAAATAAATCAAAAAAAAGGAAACTTTGTCAAATGACTATTTCGGAAATCGCCAAACTTGCCGGGGTCTCGACCTCAACGGTCTCCCGAGTTTTCAGTCACAATCCGAACATTCGCGCGGATGTGCGGGAACATGTGTTTTCCGTTGCCCGGAAATACGGCTATCATCCGCGCATCTCGAACAAGCAGAAAAATGTGGTTATTATCACTCCGTACAATTCGATCTATCCGGTGCAGAGCTGCGTGGACATGATCCTGATGGCTCTGACCAGCGAATTTCCCATGCGCGGATTCCGTCTGGAAATTCTGCCGGTGAACAATCTGGAGCGTCTCGACAGCATCCAGTTCTGCGGAGCGGCCGCAATCGGAGCGGAACCATCCGAATTCAAGGGCTGGTCCGACCGCTTCTCCGCCCCGCTCGTCATCGTGGACCGCAATGCGCCCAAAGTGCCACCCGACGTCTACTTCGTTCATTCCGATGAAAGACAGGGCATGGAAACCGCCATCGAACATCTCTATTCCCGCGGATGCCGGAGAATCGGCTGTATCATCCATGGCGATCCCGGCACAGGCAACACGGATATCCGGCACGCCGCAATTCTCGATGCTCTTAAAGCCAGAAATCTGCCGACCAATCCCTTCATTCACTTCTCCGGACCCGGCAATGAAAAATATGTGGAGATCATCGGAAGACTCCTCCAGCAGAATGCCGATGCCCTGTTCTGTCCCGGCGGCAACGCGGGAATCGTCGCCCAGTACGCACTCTCGCTCTTCAACCGGAAGATCCCGCAGGATGTCTCCCTGATCGCCTCCGAACAAACCTTCTTCTCCCAATACGCGGTCCCGCCGCAGACGACCATCACCCAGGATTACAAAGCGGTCGCAGCGGCAGTCGCGGATGTGATCGAAGCGCGTCTCGACGGCTCTCCCGTGAAACCGAGAACCATGCTCCCCTATCAGCTGATTCAGCGCGACAGCGTCCGTTTCCGCGAAGACTCCTCCCCGCTCCCCCGTTCCTGAAAGATTCATGACAAAAAAAAGGTAAAACGCCGCTTAATGCGCATAATCCTCATATTTTTTCACTTTTTCTCCATTCTTTTTTTCTTCCGCAACAGTATTTTATCTTAGTTTCAGAAAGTTAGCCCGGCAGAAACACGAAAACAAAAAAGGAGTGAATGAACCATGGATGCAATTTCCAGACAGGAGTATCCCCGTCCGCAGTTAGTACGAAAAACATGGTACAATTTGAACAGATGGTGGAGCTACATTCAATTTCTCAAATTTCGGCATCAACCCCGGACTGGCACTCCCCACAGCCTTTTCCAGACAGGTCCTCGTAACACGACAGGGAACCTCAGCTTCGCGGAGTCCGTTTTCAGCAGAATTCAGATCGCGGAAGGACAAAGCGCACGAATCCAGCGATGCTCCGTGCAACAGGAAATCTCCTGTAGAACAGGAAAGGAAATTTCTATGACATTGTTTTACAGACGAATGCTGCTGCTCTCCGCAGCCTTGCTCTCATTCTCGCTTGCAGCGAAACCGGATACGAACTGGACCACCGAAAAGAGCAGAAAAATGGATGCAATTCCCAGACAGGAATATCCCCGTCCGCAGTTTGTACGGGAAACATGGAGCAATTTGAACGGATGGTGGAGCTGTGAATTCGATTTCTCAAATTCCGGCATCGAACGCGGACTTGCAAAATCCAAAGGCTTTTCCAGACAGATCCTTGTGCCCTTCTGTCCGGAAAGCAAACTCTCCGGCATCGGATTCCGGGATTTCATTCCGGCGATGTTCTACCACAGAAAAATCACGATACCGAAAGAGTGGGAAGGCAAACGCATCCTCCTGCATTTCGGCGGAGTCGATTACGAATGCGAAGGATTCATCAACGGCAGAAGTGTGGGAAAACATTTCGGCGGGACCGTCTCCTTCTCCTTTGACATCACCAGAGAAGCTGCCGCAGGCAAAACGGTTGACTTTGTTCTCCGAGTTACCGATGATCTCCGCTCCCGTACGCAAGCAAGCGGAAAACAATCCACCGCCTACGGCTCTTCCGGATGCCATTACACGCGCACAACCGGAATCTGGCAGACCGTCTGGATGGAACCGGTCGCGCAGAACGCCCTGAAATCCTGCCGGGTGATCCCGCTGCTTGATGAGGGGGCCTTCTCCTTTCAGCCGGAATTTTACGAATCCTCTGCAAATCATCGCCTGCGTGTGAAAGTTTCGATCGACGGCAAAACGGCGGAAGACACCTGCATTACACAGGACGGAGCCTCTCTCAAGATCCATCCCCCGAAAATCCGCCCATGGTCTCCCGATGACCCGTTCCTCTATGACATCGAATATACCGTCACGGACTCCCGGGGAAATGTAATGGACCGAGTCACCTCCTATGCGGGACTCCGGAAAATCCATACGGCGAACGGGAAATTCTATCTGAACAATAAGCCGATCTATCTGCGACTGGTTCTCGACCAGGGTTTCTACCCGGACGGCATCTGGACCGCGCCTTCCGACGAGGCGCTGCGCAGAGATATCGAACTCTCCAAGCAGGCCGGATTCAACGGGGCACGTCTTCACCAGAAGGTCTTCGAAGAACGGTTTCACTACTGGGCGGACCGTCTCGGCTATCTCACCTGGGGGGAAAGCGCCTCGTGGGGAAGTTCCTGTTTCTCCGGTGCGCCGCCCAGTCTGGAAGCCTTTTGGAAGAGTGCCTTCCGTTTTCTGGAAGAGTGGAAAGAGATTGTGAAGCGCGACCGCAACCATCCATCGATCATTGCCTGGACCCCGGCAAACGAGACCGGAACCAACGACCGTTTCTATTCTCGATACCGCGATATTATCACGGCAATCTATGAATTGACAAAAGACCTGGACCCGACCCGTCCGGTCAACGACTGCAGCGGCTATATTCATGTGAAAACCGATCTCTGGACCGTCCACAATTACACTGGGAACGGAAACGCTCTCAAACAGCAGCTTGCCCCACCCAATTCTCCCGTCATGAAACTGAAACCGTACGAAGTTCCCTTCGATGGCCAGCCGTATTTCATCACCGAATACGGCGGCGTCCGCTATCTGCCTCCCGGACAAAAGCCCTATGCGGCGAACAGCTGGGGCTACAATAAGCAAATCAAAGATCCGGAAACCTACTGCAACAAAATCCGGGAATTAACAGATGCAATACTTGAAAATCCCACATTATGCGGCTATTGCTATACACAGCTGACCAATGTGGAACAGGAGGAAAACGGCATCTACAACTATGACAGGACCCCGAAGGTTCCGGTACAGAAACTCTTCGAGATTTTCAGCAGGAACCCGAAACAATATTCAAAGTAAGGAAATGCAAACATGAATCGGATTTTCACATGGAGCGAGCAATGGCGCTTCGGAGCCAATTTCATTCCGAGCACCGCAATCAATCAGCTTGAAATGTGGCAGGCGGACACCTTCGATCCGGAAACAATCGACCGCGAACTCGGCTGGGCCGCCAAAATCGGCATGGGCATCATGCGGGTCTATCTGCACGATCTGCTCTGGGTGCAGGACGCCGAAGGATTCTTCCAGCGGATGGATCGCTATCTGGAAATCGCGTCATCCCACGGCATCAAAACGATGTTTGTTTTCTTCGACGACTGCTGGTCACCCGACTTCGCTCTGGGAAAACAGCCGGAACCGAAGCCGTTCACGCATAATTCCGGCTGGGTGCAGTCGCCCGGCAGCCGCGTGACGGATGATCCTTCCCAGTGGGGACGCCTCGAAGCCTACGTCAAGGCAACTCTCACACGTTTCGGAAACGACGACCGCGTCGCACTCTGGGATCTCTACAACGAACCCGGCAACGGAAGATCCGGAGATCATGTCACGAAATCCGGACTCCGAGTCAACGCCTCGCTTCCTCTTCTCAAAGCGGTCTTCCGGTGGGCGCGGGAAGCAAACCCCTCGCAGCCCATTACCGCGGGCGCATGGTGCTTCAGCGAGGAATTCCACGACCTGAACAAGTTCATGTTCGAAAACTCCGAAGTCGTCACATTCCATGCCTACACAAAACCGGGAGAACTGCGGGAACGGATCAACTTCATCCGCTATATCGCGCCGGGCAGACCGCTTCTCTGTTCGGAATACATGGCGCGTCCCTCGGGAAGCACCTTCAAGGAGTGCCTTCCCATCTTCAAGGAATGCGGCATCTCCGCCATCAACTGGGGACTGGTCGCGGGGAAAACGAATACAATCTATCCCTGGGGATGGAATGAATCCAAAGGGGAACCCGATCCCTGCTTCCATGATGTCTTCAAACCGAATGGAGAGCTTCTTTATCCGGAGGAGGCGGAAGTCTTCGCCGCAGTCAGCGGAAAACCCTCCTGATTCCGCTCCCCGCGTCATCTTTTCCGCCGGAAACCGCGCAAACCGGCAATACGCGGTTTCCGGCGTTTGTTTTTCGCGGCCACAGGCGCTTTCCGGAAAACGCGGGAGCGGCGGATTCCGACTTTCCGAAGGGGAATCCGTTTTTCCGCATCATGGAGAAAACACCCTTTCTTTCGGGAAAGGAAAGATGTGGTATTTCACTCGGCAATCCGCATTTTGATTTTTTCCTGATTTAATTCCTTCGGAAACGTTGAAAAAATGCTCTTGAAAGAGTATATTTCCAAGTTAAGATTCATCCAGTAGAAAACAGGGAATCCGCGGTTCCGCGCCGGGGGTTCCGGATTGCTCCCCGGATGGGGCCCGGATAAATCCGGAGACATCCGGGATGAAACGGAAAAAGTCAGGAGTGTTGTAATGCCCGAGAACGAAAACGAAAACAGGAACGCATCCCGGCCCGCTGAAAACAGCGGACAGTACACGGCTTCGAAAATCACGGTTCTGGAAGGACTCGAAGCGGTCAGAAAGCGTCCCAGCATGTATATCGGAGACACTGGACAAAGAGGTCTCCATCATCTTGTTTATGAAGCAGTTGACAACAGCATCGACGAAGCTCTCGCCGGTTACGCGACCCATGTGGAAGTCACGATTCAGGAAGACGACAGCATCCGGGTTTGCGATGACGGGCGCGGCATTCCAGTCGACATGCACGAGGAAGGCAAGCCGGCCGTCGAAGTCGTCATGACGATTCTGCACGCCGGCGGAAAATTCGACCACAACGCCTATAAAGTTTCCGGAGGACTCCACGGAGTCGGTATCTCCTGTGTAAACGCTCTCTCCAAGTGGATGGAGGTTGAAGTTCATCGCGACGGCATGGCATACGACATCCGTTTCGAACGCGGAAACACGGTCCGTCCCCTCCGCCAGCTTCGCCCGGTGGAAGACCGCGGAACGATTGTCACGTTCAAACCCGATGACGAGATTTTCTCCACAACCACCTATGTCTGGGATATTCTGGCAACCCGTCTCCGCGAACTGGCATTTCTGAACAAGGGCGTTAAAATCACGCTGACCGACGAACGCGCCGACCACGCACGCAAAGAGGTCTTCAAATACGACGGAGGCATCTCGGAGTTCGTCACCCATCTGAATGAAAACAAACGGGTTCTGCATCCCGTCATCTACATGCACAAGGCAAAGGACGGACTCGATGTTGAAGTCGCGATGCAGTACAACGACTCCTTCACGACCACGATCTACTCGTATGCAAACAACATCAACACGTTTGAAGGCGGCACGCATCTCTCCGGTTTTCAGGCGGCGCTCACCAGAACGGTCAACAGCTACGCAAAAAGCGCAAACCTGCTGAAAGGCGACAAGGGCATGTCCGGGGAAGATACCCGCGAAGGACTCTCCGCCGTCATCAGCGTCAAGGTTCCCGACCCCCAGTTCGAAGGGCAGACCAAGACAAAACTCGGCAACAACGAGGTGAAGGGAATCGTCGACTCCATCGTCAATGAATGTCTCGGCACCTTCATGGAAGAGAATCCGCAGGTGGCAAAGGATATCGTGATGAAGGCGATCGTCGCCTCCAATGCGCGCGAAGCGGCTCGAAAGGCTCGTGAACTGATCCAGCGCAAAGGCGCCCTCGAAGGATTTTCCCTCCCCGGCAAACTGGCGGACTGCTCCAGCAAGGACCCCGACATCTGCGAACTCTACATCGTCGAGGGAGACTCCGCAGGCGGCTCCGCCAAGCAGGGACGCGACAGCTCCTTCCAGGCGATTCTGCCCATCCGAGGCAAACTTCTGAACATCGAAAAGACCCGTCGGGACAAGATGCTCGAAAACAAGGAAATCCAGGCTCTCATCGCCGCGATCGGCTGCGGAATGGATGATAATTTCGATGTCAGCAAGCGCCGCTACAACCGCATCATCATCATGACAGATGCCGATGTGGACGGTTCCCACATCAGAACCCTTCTCCTGACCTTCTTCTACCGTCAGATGAAGGACCTGATCGCCACCGGCCACGTCTATATAGCCAAGCCCCCGCTTTTCCGCGTCAAGCGCAAAAACGGAGCGGAACAGTACATCGAAACCGAAGACCAGCTGAACGCCTATCTCTTCGACATCGGCAGCAGCGACATCACGGTTTACAAGACAGACGGCACCCTTCTGACCGCGGAACAGGTCAAACAGATCACCGGATTCATTGCAAAGGCGAATCACATCGCGCAGGGTCTCCAGCGCCACGGACTCGCCGCCGATCAGTATTTCGCTCTTGCAAAAGGGAACAAGTTCCCGGTGGCGAGAATCATGGTCCGCGAAGTCAACGGAGTCATGACCGAACAGTATGTCTACTCCGAAGAGGAGGAGCATCAGTTCGTCGACGAGGCGCTCCAGCGCCTTCCGAAAGTGGAACAGGCGGAACCGGAAAAACCGTCGGAGAACGCATCGGAACTCAAGGTTGCGGCGGATGTTCCGACCTCCATGAAAGATGAGTTTGAGGAAGAGATGGAAGAGCTCGAACAGTACAGCTTCCATCCCTCCATTGACGTCACATCCATCTACGAGTCGAAAGCCTGCGAGGAACTCTACAACGAAATCGCCGCGGCCGGGTACAATCCGGAAAACCTCTTCATCGAAGCGGACGATCTTTTCAAGGTTGTCTACAATGATCGCCAGCTCAAGATCGGTTCCCTCAAGAAACTCGCGGAGGAGGTCAAACGCAACGGCGGACAGGGCCTCGCCATCAACCGCTACAAAGGACTCGGCGAAATGAATGACGATCAGCTCTGGGATACGACAATGGATCCTGCGAAACGCAAGATGATCCAGGTCAAGCTGGAAGACGCCATCGAAGCCGACCGCATGTTCACTCTCCTGATGGGCGACGCGGTCGAGCCCCGGCGCGAGTACATCGAAAAACACGCTGCCGGAGTGAAAGATCTCGACATCTGAAAACAACACGGCGGGAAGCTCTTCCGATCCATCCGGCCCGCCGGACTCAATATACACTCACGATAACATGGAGAACAAAATGGCAGAGGACGCAAAAGTAAAAAGAACCGGAATTGATCCGGCAACCCGCGACAAAAATCTCGGCATTGCACTGGCTCAGATTGAAAAGGAATTCGGCAAAGGCAGCATCATGAAGCTGGGCGACAATTCCGCAGCCACGGATGTTTCCGTCATCAGCACCGGAGCGCTTTCCCTGGATATCGCCCTGGGAATCATGGGGGTTCCGCGGGGAAGGATCGTGGAAATCTTCGGTCCGGAATCCTCCGGTAAGACCACGCTTTGCATGCATATCATCGCCAACGCGCAGCGCGCGGGCGGCGTAGCGGCAATCATCGACGCGGAACACGCGGTAGATCCCGCCTACGCGGCAAAAATCGGCGTTAAAGTGGATGACCTGCTCATCTCCCAGCCCGACTGCGGAGAGGATGCGCTGAATATCGCAGACATGCTTGTCAGAAGCAACGCGGTCGACGTGCTCGTTGTCGACTCCGTTGCCGCGCTCGTACCCCGCGCGGAAATCGAAGGGCAGATGGGCGATTCGTTCGTCGGACTTCATGCCAGGCTGATGTCGCAGGCGCTCCGGAAACTCACCGGCGCGATCAGCAGAAGCAGAACCTGCTGCATCTTCACCAACCAGATCCGTGAAAAAATCGGCGTCATGTTCGGAAATCCGGAAACGACCACGGGCGGTAACGCCATGAAATTCTACAGTTCCATCCGCATGGATATCCGCAGAATCGGCACCATCAAGGAAGGCGATGATGTCATCGCGGCGAAGACCAGAGTCAAGATTGTCAAGAACAAGCTTGCACCCCCGTTCAAGTCCGCCGAATTCGATATCAACTGGAACGAGGGGATCTCCCGGGTCGGCTCCATCGTCGATGTCGGCACCGATATGGGAATCCTTGAAAAACGCGGCTCCTGGTTTGCGTTCGAAGGCGAACAGATCGCCCAGGGCCGTGAACAGGCAAAAGCCGCCATCGCGGAACGGAGCGATCTGGAAGCGAGAATTCTTGCACGCATCCGGGAAAAACTTGCGGAACGCAAAGCCGCCGCGGCGGGTCTCCCGCCACAGCAGCCTGCCGCGACACAGTCCGCTGCGGAAACCAAAGCCGACACGGAGAAACAATAATCAGACAATCGGACGCATATGAACCGGGAAACACGCATCGGAACAGATTACGGGAGGAGCGCAAAGCGTTTTCTGGCGCTTGCGTCCGCACTCTTTCTGCTTCCGGCATTTTCCCAGGACATCGCCGTCTATCGGAACAGAATCTCCGGCGACCAGTCCTTCGCCGCCGGAGATTATCCCGTCGCAGCCAGCTTTTACGCGCAATATGCGAAGGAAGCCGCCGACGCGGATGACAAAGACTCGCTCCGCGATGCCTACGAACGCCAGATCGACGCCCTCATCCTCGGTCGCATGCCGGAAATGGCGGAACGGGTTCTGAATGAATATGAAATGAGATATCCCGGAGTCAATCCGCTTTCGCTCGCCATGTGGAAAGGCGATCTCCAGCTTCTTCAGAAGCATCCCCGGGAAGCGATCCGGATCTTCGAACGCATCATGCCCGGATTGACCACGGAAGACCCGAGAAGACTGCGCGCCCTCGCTTCCCTTGCCCACGCACATGAACTGAATAAAAACTTTTCCGCCGCCGCCGACACCTATCAGGCGCTCATGACGGCAGCCGGCAAATCGCCTCTGGCGAAAACAGCTTTCGAACGCAGGATCCTCTGTCTGGCATCCACCTCCACGCCGCGCCGCGCGCTGGAGGAGCTGTTGAATCTTCCGGAAAACACAACCGAAGCAGATCAGGACATTCTGCGCCTCCTGACAGTCTTCGCGATGATTCGAACGGAAGGCTTTGCCAACATTCCGGCCCCCTGGCGGGATGCCATCGCACATCTTCCGGCTGAACAGAATTCAGTCATTTACGCGGTGCTTTCCGCGATCGGCGACGAAGCCGCCAAAGCGGGAAAATCCGGACTGGCGCAGGAGGCATACCGCGCGGCATTTTCCCAGGCCGGAAACAAGATTTTCGCCTATGAAACCATTCAGAAACTTGTCGATCTTCTGGACCGGACAAAAGAACCGGCCAAAGCGGCGGCTCTCGCTCTGAAGTCGTTTGAACTGTTCAAGGGACCATACGCCACACCGGAAATCAAGCTGAAGACAGCACGGATTCTCCGCTCGGCAGGCAAACGCAATGAGGCGGTTGACCTGTATAAGAACATCGCCGGGGATCCTTCCGCCGGACCATCCATACGGAAAACCGCTGTTCTCGAATGCGCCTATCTCCAGAACTCCATGAACGCCCCCGAAGCCGCAGGGGAAACGCTGCGGGGATTTCTCAAATCTCCACAGCAGAAAGGGGAACTTGATTTCCTGACCGCGGACCTGCTCTTCCGCCGGAAAGAATTCGTCAAGGCGGCGGAAGCCTTCCAGCAGACGGCGAAACAGCATCCGAAGTTTCGTCTCAAAGCCCTGTATCAGAGTACGCTTGCCTGGTTCTCCGCCAAAAATTACGCCAAAACAATCGCAGGTGCAGACGAGCTTGAAAAAGCGGACCCGCACAGCGAATATGCCGTCAGAGCGCTTTATCTGAAAGCCATGGCTCAGGAAGCCGCCGGCATGCCCGTCCAGGCGCAGAGATCCTATGAAAATTACGCAGGACAGCCGAAGGCGGAACCGAATTATGCGGCACAGGCGCTCTTCAAAGCCGCGAAAATCGCATTCTCCCGGAAAAATCCGCTGGAAGCGGAACGGTTTTTCCAGCTTCTGATTTCAAAATATCCGAAAGATCCGCTGGCTCCGCCTGCCGCCTACTGGCGCATCTATTCCTTCCAAT
>CALXMJ010000303.1 GCA_944389445.1 uncultured Victivallales bacterium
ATCGTCATTGCCGACACAGGCAACCGGTTCTTTTCCGGCCGGGCGGCCAAGCACAGCAACCGGAATCTTCCGGCTTGCAAGAAAACGGAGTTCCCGGTCATTCGGAATCAGGCCGTTGATGAAAATACAGCCGCCGGTCAGCTCGTCCGCCATTCCGATGAGCTTGCTCTGAATCTGTTCCCTGCCGGAAAGCACTTCCATGAACAGACGATGTCCCTTTTCCGCAAGACGGCAGCTCAGATCATGCAGGATGACGCGCCCATAAAAATCAGCATCCAGATTGCTGTGATAACAGGTGCAGAAAACGTGAACATCGCCGGCGTCATCCCGGTTTTTCACCGATTCCTTGAGAAGCGTGGAAAAATCCTGGCAGAGGAAGGTTCCGCATCCCTGCATTCTGCGCAGGACCCCCTGCTGCTCCAAAGCGGCGACCGCTTCCCTCAGGGTGTTGCGTCCGACGCCGATCAGTTTGCTCAACTCTTCCTCCACCGGCAGCTTTTCTCCGACTTTCCAGGCGCCGGAATTGATCTGCCTTGTCAGGGAATGAATCGCTTTTTCGCTTTTGGTCATAATCCAATCATCCCTTCTTTTCCGTATTCTGTTTTCCCGGAACGGCGGATTTGATTGTCCCGGAAATTTTCCGTCCGAGAGCGGCATTCGCCTCCGCATTGAAATGAACACCGTCCCGCCATTTTCCCTCGCACTCGCCGCGGTTCAGAAACGTATAGACATCAATCACGGGAAGGCGTTCCTCTTCCGCAATTTTTTTCGCTATTCTGTTGACCCGGAGAACAACGGAATTATAATACTCGGACTTAACCGGAGTACAAAGTACAATAAAAATTCCGGAATGCGGACATCTGGCCTTCAGATATGCGACCGCTTTCCGATACGCCGCCTCATACTCCCGAAGATCCGTGAACTGACTGTGAAGACCGTTGTTGAAGCAGATAACCGCGTGGGGAGCAAACGAAAGAAACACATCCAGTTCCTGAAGATACAGCGGATCCGTCACACAGCGCGAAGTCGTCCACTGCGTACAGTTCGCCAACCCGCGGAGCTCCTTTGCAACAACAGACTGGTAATCACGGCAGATCGAATCCCCGATGAACAGGACTCTCGGCTTGCTTTTGTCGCTGAGATTCGTAGCGAAAAACGTCGTCCACTCCATTGTTTCCCGAACCCGCCCCGAACGCTGCAGCCTGTAATCGCGAAAATCCACCGCTTTCCCGTCCTCTGCAAGACATGCAAGCATGCAGCTCCAGATCATGCAGACCAAAAACAGATGTTTCATTCCCATTTTTCTCCTGTGACCTTTCTGTTTCTCTGAAAAATCTCCAAAATCAAGAGGATGGATTAGAGATCCTCTCATATCATCCTATGATAGCATGAATTTTCAAAAAAAGCAAATCAAACCTTTTAAAAAAATCGTATTTTTTTCATTTTCCAAGACATTCAGACTCAAATTTTATTTTGGATAAAAAGATCGAAAAGGGGAATGAAACAAAAAATCATCCTCTCACTGCCGTCCCCAACAGGATTTTCTACAGAAACAGCGGAACGGTTCCCGGTCCGTATTCGTCAAGGGACCCGGATGCCAGCTGAAAGGAGAGCTCTCGGCAGAGGGAGGCTTTGTCATGCGGGAAGCGTCCCGCAAGCGGGATCGGGTTGGAAGTATGATTTGCCCGGAAAACGGTCCGATTCAAATCCAGAAGGGAGAGAATGGCGCGCAGCTCTTCGACCGCCTGAAATTCCGTGACAGGAGCATATCTGTCCGGCAGAACAAGTCCGGGAACCGGAATGAAACGAAGCGCGGAAAGCAGCGCCGGCTGCATGCAGTTCAATGCAAACGCCGTTTGCCGGATATGCTCCTCCCGCAGAAACTGTCCGCCGAGCCCGATCAGAATCATGACGGAACAGCGGAACCCGAGTTTCTGCGCAGTCACAACCGCGGAGATCATCTCATCCGCCCGTTCCGTTTTTCCGAACAGGTCCAGCACCTCCTGCGATCCGCTTTCCAGTCCCATGTACAGCGTATGGAGTTTGAGCTTCCGAAGCGTTTCCAGCTGTGTGGCGCTTTTCCCGAGAATGGAACTCCCGTTCGCATAAACATTGACCCGGCAGAGCCGCGGAAACGCCGCCCGGAGTGCTTCCAGATACGTTTTCAAGCGATCAAACGGAAGCGCCATGACATCTCCGTCCGCGAGAAAGACCCGCGTCGTCTCCGGGTGGCGCACACCTGCCCCGGCGATTTCCGCCAGCACCTCCGATTCCGGACGCAAGCGGTATTTCACCGTTTTATACATCCCACAGAATCTGCAGGTGTTGTGAGGACAGCCGAACGCCACCTGAAAAATCAGGCTTTCCGCTTCCGCCGGAGGACGAAACAACGGCTCTTCGTATCTCATGACCGGTCCTCCTTTCCGCTGGATGGGACGCCGGAACAGAAAATCTCGCCGCGCAGGACTTCAAAAAAAGAATCGGCGGCTTCCCGTTCGCGCCAGGGAGCGTGCCCGCAGCGCTCCAGCAGAAAGAACCGGCAGGGGACCCCGGAAAATTCGAGAATCCGACGGACTCCGTCGGCAGGATGGGGATCGTAATCTCCATGGACAATCGTAATCGGGACCCGGATCCGGAGAAACGTCTTTTCCAGTCCGCCATCGGCACGGAACGCCGCAGCCTCCCGCCAGACCTTCACAAACATCTCGCCGTCGAGCCAGGACTCCGGACCGGATGTTTCCGCTTCCGGCTGAAACGAATCGGCTTTATCACAGAGCTCCCCCAGGCGCTTCAGCAGAACATTCCGCCGACCCGCCGGAACATTTGAAAACGCCGCCGTCAATTGATCGTATTCCTCCCTCTCCAAAGAGGACAGACGGGACCTTCGGAGCTTGTCGATTTCATCGTCCGGACGCAACGGTCCCGATCCGATCAGAATCAGTTCCCGCACCTGTTCCGGATGACGTTCCGTGAACAAGCCCGCCAGCCACGCACCCCAGGAGTGGCCGATCAGAACGAGAGGAACGCGCACCTCCGGAGCAGAAAGCTGAAGTTCAAGTTCCGAAAGCAGTTCCCCGATCGAATGTTTTGACTGAAGAGGTTCAAGGACTCCGCAGGCACAATGTTTCTGAAGCTTCTCCGCAAGATCCCCCGCGGAACCGATTCCGCCGGGCCCCCCATGGATTACCGCAATTTCAAAAGGAGAATTTCCGTATCTTCTGACCATCGTCCAAACACTCCGTCAGGAAAGGCTCAGTCCGCCGTCCTTGAGTTTCCACAAGCAGAGTGACGCAAGCGTCCCGTGTGGAGAACAGCGCTTCCGGAAACGTTCGAACTCCTCTTCGGAAAGGGAATCCTTCTTCAGCAGCATCATGATCCCGCGCCGGATGCCGAGATCCCGGTAACTCAGGACATCACGTCTTCCGAGCGCAAAAATCAGAAGCATTTCCGCCGTCCATACCCCCACCCCCTTCAACTTCACAAGCCGAGCGATCACATCGGCATCGTCCAGGTGCGCAAGTGACTCGAAATCAATCTCTCCGGAGAGTTTTGCCTTCGCAATTCCCTTGAGATACTCGATCTTTTTCGCCGACAATCCGCAGGCGCGCAACGCTCCGGAATCGGCGGAAACAAGGCGCTCCGCCGAAATCTCTCCGAGCAGCTCTTTCACTCTGCCGTAAATCACATCCGCCACCCGGACCGACAACTGCTGGGAAATAATGCTCTGCACAAGCGCGGGGAACAACTCTCCGAAACATTCGAACTCTTCCGGAGCAATGGATTCCATATAACTCCGGAATTCCGGGACCTGTCTGCACAGAGCCTTTTTTTCCTGATCCGTGACAGAAAACTTCATGACACACCTTCCGCTGGATTGCCTTTTTCCACCCGGCTTAATCTAGCACAGTTTTGGAAAGAGACAACCCATACCCCTTCCGGCAGACCTGAAATTTTTTCCGTCAGGATTTCCGGAACTCATTTCCGGATCAGAATCACATCCCCCTGCTTCAAGGAGAGCGGCTGTTCGGGACTCAGAGAATTATCCGATGGCTGGTACGCAATCTCCCGGCCTCCGACCGAGCACCCCGACGGTGCGAATCCCAGCTCCAGACATTTCAGGACCATGGATCCATGCAGAATCCGGACTTCCGCCCCGGTCTCCGTTTCCGCATACACCCCCCAGACCGTTCCCAGACTCCAGAATGACTTGAACTCGCCGGAAAGCTTCGGCGCAAACCCGATCATTCCGCGCGTCATATCATAATGGAATCCGCTGTATGCCTGAAGCAGTCCGTAGGAAGCCATCGCGCGAGCGTAATTGCTGCCGCACTCGATCTCATTCCACGGATTGCGGCGGTAACCATCGTAACGTCCGCGAATCGCTTCGATCAGCGCAAGTCCCTTGTCGAGTTCTCCGAACATGACAAGATGCGCGGCGGCAGCCCATTCGAATCCCGTCATGGTCTCCTGATGATACGGAAGAGGAATCGTCGGCTTCCCCTCCGAATGCGGCCAGGTGCAAATCATGGTTCCGCCTTCGTCATTCAGGGAAAACTTGCGCCAGGCGTTCACGATATCACGCATATGGGGCACAAAATTATACCGGTAAACCGCATTCAGCGTGGAATGGACGTGATCGCGCTCAAAGATCTCCCCGATTCCGTAAAGCGAGGCATACCACTGCGGCAGATGCATATCAATCTCGCAACCGTTTCCGATCTGGTATTTGATCTCTCCGTGCTCATCGTCCCAGTAAACTGCTTCCGGGTCGTCCCAGGAATTTGTTTCGGGATGGAAATGTTTGAATTTTCGAAGAAGGGAACGGTCCCTGAGATCAATCTTCTGGATATAGTATTCGCCGTTGAAGAGATTCGAATCAATCCAGCGCCGTCCTTTTTCAAAGAGGGCGAGACACTCCGCGCCGAACTCCGGTTCGCCGCAGGCGGGCGCCATTTCCGAAACGGCTTTCAATGCGGCAAGATAATGTCCGGTGAGCCACGCGGTCGGGCCGAACAGCTCCATGTCCAGCGTATGATGCTGACGCCCCGTGATGACGCCACTGCGCTCAGGGTCCCAGCGATCCGGATTCCTGTCGCTCCACGCGTATTCCATGACACGTTTGACGGAGGGCCAGACCCGTTTCAGCCATTCCCCGTCGCCGGATACCTTCCATTCACGGAAGGTCTTCAGCACCTCGCCGAAAGAGGCATCCACCGCTGACCGCCCGTTTCCGTCCCCGTACCGGAGCCCCAGCGGAAGGAAAATCCGGAAATGAAGTCCGCCGGAGGGATCGAAATTATAGGAAAACTGCGATTCACGGATCGTCCGTTCCAGATCGGGAAACAGAAGAGCCAGCGCCTGTGCATAGTTCCAGACATGCGAACAGGAACCGGGACACGATCCATAATCCCAGCCGAGCCCCTCCCATCCCCAGACCGTGCCGTCCTCCAGCCGGAGGAGAGTCGGCGTCTTGAGAATCGAAAGATTCGCGGAAATTCCCTCCAGAGCAGCGCGGGGAATCGTGGAGGAAAAGAGCGCATCATGGAAATCGAAGGTTCCACGGCGGAGCTCTCCGTAATCCTTCCAGAGAGTCAGAGCCGCATCGCGGGCATCTTTCCAGACGGTCGCATAATAGCTGCGCCAGAGATTTTTTCCCTTGAAGTTCTGGTTTGCCATGCGCTCTTCGACCCGGTCGTCCCAGTCGTTTTTCGCCCACGGCGAGTACCAGGAAATGATGAACCGGACACATTTCTCCTCTCCCGGCGCAAGCGGAAAATGCGCCGCAATACAGCCGGTATCTGTTCCGTCTTTGCTTTTTGCCGTGGAATCGGCGGAATAGATACGGTTTTTCAGTTTTCCCGGAGTTGTGAAATCATGCCAGAAGACCTCCAGCGGATCACACCATCCGCCGCGGAACCAGTACTGCTGAAACGAAATCTCCTCCGCATCGGTGGAGAGCGCCATGCTGCCGGTGTGAAAATCATCCGCAGGAAGTCCGCTGTTGAGGACAAGAGTGGAAATACCGTTTTCCCGGAAAAGCTCATGAACTGCCTCCGGGACCGCCTTCCATGGATTCGAAAGCGCACCGGAACAGGTGTAGTCCAACGGCTCAGCGGTTGTATTCCGGACGGTGATTTCGAAACAGGCGGCAGGAAGACCCGAACGCAGGGAATCGCCGGGAACAAAAACGCTCCAGGCGGTCATGCGGATCTTTCCGGGGAACGCATCGTCGCAGAATTCGATTTCGGCAACGGGAAACTCCCCCTTGAAAACAGCATTTTTGAAATGCGGCATTCCGGCAAGCGTATACGGCATCGGCCCCCATCCCCATCCGCGATAAGCATGGTCCCTTCTGGTAAAATCTCCCTGATAGGAACCGGTCAGGTCACCGTTCAGGATCCGGGCATCGACCACCGCTCCGTTTTTCTCCGCCCGGACCGCAAAATGGCTCATTCCATTGCCGGACCCCTTGTTGGGATGCTGATTGAAAATTTCCCAGTCGATCAGACGCCCGTTGCCGGCCAGTCCGATGCATCCTGCTCCGATCCCTCCAAGAGGAAACGATACCTGTGTCAGATGTTCACCGTTCAGAATCATAGTCCGCCACTCCCGTTGATTTTTGGTGTTCAGATGTTATTATACTACAAAAGAGGTGTTTTGTGAATGCAAAAATACGGAGAAAGGATGTCTTTTTATGGGATTGACTAAATTCGAGACCTGGCGTTCCTGCCACAATCTTCTGAAAATGAATCTGCTGGAGCTCTCCCTAGCCGATTTTGTCTGGAGCGGTCGGAACACCTACACGTTCAACCGCTGCTTCCTTGTGCTTTCCGGAAACGGACTCATCGTAAACCATACGGGCGGAGAAAAATTCAACATGCGGACAGGATACGGATATTTTCTGCCGGAATATCTGGATCTCGAATTCAATTTCCCGCCCGGACTGCGGTTCCTCTGCTGGCATTTCAAACTGGAAATGCTCCCCGGCATTGATGCATTCCGGGGAGAAACAAAATGCTGCGAATTCCCTGTACCCGTTCCGGATCTGGAAAAGTACCGGGACCTCCTTCAGACAGATTCCGGCTGGAAAAACATCTGCGAATTCGAACTCTTTCTCTGGGATCATCTCCGCCGCTTCAATTTTCCGGAGGACAACGACCCGGTCCGTCTGGAGTTCCTGCGCGAACGCTATGGAAAACTGCTCGCCTTCGTGCGGAACCGTCCGACCGCCCGGCTCGGAATTGACGAGCTGGCGGAAATCAGCGGAATGAGCCGCGATACTTTATCCCGCCGTTTTTCCCGCGATTTCGGCATTCCCCTGAAAACGTTTCTGATACGGGAACTCGTCGCCTCGGCGGAACGTCATCTGCTCGCGGGAAAACTCTCGATCAAGGAGATTTCAGACCGGCTCGAATTCAGCAGCGAATTCTATTTTTCCCGCTTCTTCAAGCGGAATAAAGGATTTTCCCCATCCGAATTCCGGAAAATCAATCACCGCTGACCGATGTTCCGCGTACACTCTGTTCCGGTTTGATGAAACGGTAGGCGATCCGGAAAGGCTTCGGCTCTTTTTTCATCAGAGAGCGGAACCAGGCGGGCGCCGCACGGGAGAAATCCGCGGTCCGCTCCTCCGAAAGCCGGAAACGGAGATCGCCTTTCCCCGGGACAAGAACCCGTTGCATGGAGGCTGGAACCGCTTCCCCGGCATCCCATACCACGACTCCGCCCCTGCGGAGAATATCCGCTTCCTCAATCCATTGACTGTACTCTTTCCTCGCGGAAAAATAGGCCTCCGGCCGGTCCGGAGAATACACCGCGACATTGCATGTCTCACGGCGTTCCCCGATCACATAGGGCAGAGGCGTCCCATAGCGCCGCTTCCACTCGTTCGTCAGAAAAGAAGCAACCGCCTTCCCCGGATAGTTTTCATAGTCGCACCCCTTTTTCCGGTACGGCTGATGATACACCGAACGCACCAGGAAAACACCACCGAAAATCAGTGCAAACAGAACGACAACTCCAAGAAAGAGCCTCAGCCGCTGTTCCGTCACCACCGGACGGTACAGATATACCGCATACAGCGGCAAAAGAGAAAAACATGGCAGAACCCACGAATAATTGATCCGGCCTCCGGTGACCAGCGAAAAAAGCAACGTCAAACCATACGGTCCCCAGCAGATGAATGTCAGGAAAAGCAACTGAAATCTGCGCTCCGGATCCGTCTTCTCCTCCCCGGGCCCCCTCTCTCTTCGAAAGAAAAGCGCCGCAAGAACAGCTATCGACGGAAGCACCACCCCCGCCGCACGCGAAATCGAACGCCATGGATATTTGAAATGATTCAGAAGACTTCCCCCGTCCCCTCCGACCGCCGCACGTTCGAACGCATAGTCGATCGCCACGAACCGGTTGCCGATCAGCCAGATCATGTTCGGCAGAGAAATAACGGCAAACAAAACCGCCGCGCAGTAGATTCCCGGACGCCGGAAAGCGTCCCGTCCCCGCCCGGTGAACAGAAGAACGGCAAGCATGGAAAGAAAGAGCATCAGCCCGTAATACTTCGTCATGAAGGAAAGAGCGGCAAAGAGACCGGTAAGGATCCAGTCGCGAAGGCGGTTGCCGTCACGGAGGGAACGGTAAAAAAACAGAATGGTCAGCGGCCAGAGTCCAAGCTCCATGACATCATCGCAAAGCTCGGTCGCCTTCATTCCGTAAAACGTGATAAAAGTCAACGCGAGCGTGGAAATGAATGCCCGTGCCGGAGTGACAAAGCGGTTTGCCAGCTTCCAGACACAGAAAAGCCCCGTGCAGACGAAAATCTGGCTCAGCAGATAATTGATCCAGAGCGCCCCGCCGGTCAGGGCATAGAATCCATACCCCAGCCACGCGCCGAAATAGGGATTTTTATCGTATCCCCATTGGAAATGGCGTCCCCAGACAATGTTTTCCAGAATATCAATAAAATCATTGTCCAGAGAGAACAGCGGAAGGATCGTCCAGAATACGCCCCATGCAGCAAGCAGGAGAAGAAAAACATTCGCAAGTTTTTTTCTATCCGCAAGTTCACATTCCGGCTTCATCATCAAGACTCCCTGCTCTGAGGTTGAACCGCATTTGCCAATCGGCTCCGGATGCCGGTAATATAACAATGATTCGCCTTATTTCCAGCGGCGAACCGCAGACAGGCCGGAATTTCCGGGAAGTTTCCTATGCTCAATCCTGTTCCAGACGGCCGGAACAGGGAATCCGGACCATCTGCAATCCCGGATGCAGATGGATGCGTTCCCGGAACTCGCCGTAACAGTCATATACTTCCGCGGCATATCCGGAGCCATCCACTTCGATCGCGACCTCCTCCGCGGCGGAAGCATTCACGATCAGGAACGTTTCCTTTCCATGAATCCATTTGACCGCATAGCGATCCGAGTACACCACCACCGCCGCAGAAGTCCCGTTCTCCACGATCACCACCGGATAGTTCAATTCCGGATGAAGAGGAGTCAATGCACCATGGAGAAACAGTTCGCGGTTTTTCTTCCAGAAAGAGAGCCACGACCGCAGCATCCGCCGGTGCTCCGGGGAGAGAGCAGCCAGCCGGACGGAAATCTGCGGGACCGAAAAGACAACGTTCCAGAGCTGCCGTGCAGCCGATTCCGCAGATTCCTGACCGCACCATCCGAGCATGTCGGAATGGACTGCGGTATTGCCGGAAAGCAGACGGAGATTGATGATCCGTCTGCGGTTCGAAATCCGGTCCCCGGGACAGTCGCTCGCCCGGAACAGATTGGCAAAACGACGCATCGCCGGCGCAGTGTAGTCCTGACGGAACTCAATCAGAATATCAGGACGGATAGCACGCAATGTACAGCACAAATCATCCAGCAGAACGGCAACCGCTTCATCCACAGATTTGCAGTCGCGTCCGGCAAATTCTTCGCCGATTGCCGGATCAACGCAGTCGGACGGCACCGGAAAACGATCAAGAAAATCAATTTTGAGTCCATCAAGTCCGAATGATTCGACCAGTCCGGCGCATCGTTTGATCAGCCCGGCACGGACCTCCGGAAACCGCGGATCCACCACCCATGTATTCAATCCCCCGGAAAAATAAAGCAGTTTTCCTTTCATCGACGGAAAAAGAGGGGAATCCTCCCCGAGAAACGGCAAAGCCACCCACAGGAGATAGCGCATTCCCATCGTCTGTACTCGGCGGACATGCTCCTTCAGATCCGAAAAGCGATCGGAGGGAACCCACTCACCCGCGCTCGGATAACTTCCAGCGCCGCAGATTTTCTGCCAGCCGTCATCCACAATCACAGATCCGATTCCGTATTCGAGTCCGAGTTCCGCCTCCTGTTCCACGGCTTCCGGAGAGATCTCGTGATGATAGCTGTACCAGGTCGAATACAGAGGTTCCAGAGCGGCTTCCGGAACCGGCATCGGCAGACACTCCGGCATTGTCTCCCACCATGCGGCGGTCTCGCGGAGCGCCCGCGAAAAGGGGATTTTCCGCAAATCAAGCCGGATCTGAACTCGCGCAGGACGGCTGTACGCAGGAAAAACGATTCTGCACTCCGCCTGAAAGGAGTATTCGCTGATCCCGGACTGAATTCCGACCGGGAGAACGGATTCGGAAACCGCCGCCGTCAGACGGTTTCCGCTGTCCGCACCGACCAGGGAGAACACAGGGACACGGCAGCAGAGCTGCGACGTCGTTTTCGAAAACCAGTCCGGCGGCAGGAACTGAGGATATCCGACTCCGATCTTCCCGGCATCGGCAACCCAGCGGAACTGAATATCATCCTGCGGAATCCGCCATTCGGCGGAAAATCCGGGACACGGCTCCTCCAGCTGAATCTCCACAATGCCGATGCCGTTCTGCCATTCCGTTTTCACTTGCGCCGAAGGAGGAAGATCCTTCAGTTCCATTTCCAGCCTGTCGGAAATCATACAGTTCATTTATGTTTCTTTCCTTTTCTTTGATCCTTCGAGACGATCCAATTCCTTCTGCAGGATTCCGGTCATGATGTCTGCCATGCGGGCAAATGCCAGATCATTGGGATGGACGCCATCCATGGAAACCTCATCGCTTCCATAGAAATTCCGTCCCGCCACGAAATGCAGAGAGGGATGCCGCCTCCTCATTTTTCGGCAGATCCCGCTGTAAATGCGGAATTTTTCATCTTCGTTTTTCTTCAGCTCCCGGTTCATCCATGCATGAAAATGCTCGGGTGCCCCCAGCATGAAAACAGGAGTTCCGGGATGGGCGGAACAGAGTATTTCTATGAACTGTTCCGTATTTGCCTCTGCACTTTCAGGCGTCAGATTATGATACGGATCAATCACAAAGAGTTCCGCATCGAGTTCCGCGAGCAGTTCCGCCATCTCCTTTTCCAGCTTTGCCGCGCCGGAAAAGCCCAGATTAATCAGCGGCAGATCAAGATTCCTGGCGACAATCTGAGGAGTCCCGAGACCGGAACGGATCGCAAATGCTCCGTGCACGATGCTGGTTCCATACCAGACCAGCGGCTTCCGGGTCCGGGGAGGAATCCGGAGGAAACCGGCGCCGTCATCGACTCCAATATGCAGACGCAGAAGCTGATTGCGCATCGGCAGGTACAGCAGACAGCGGCGCATTTTCCGTTCCGCCCCCTCGAACAAAATGGATTCCGGATGTTTGTCCTTCACATCATAATGACCGGTTGCCGCCGCCCAGCGCCAGCGGTTCCGCATTTCATCAAAAATATAGAGATCGACCCCGCAATGAGCGCAGACATTGAAGTTTGCTTCTCCGATCTGCTCCATTCCGAGTTCCCATTTCGCGCGAAGCGATGTTGAATCCGTATCAAAAAAGACACACATGCCCGTTGTGGAGCGGGAATTGCTCCAGACCTGGGGAAGCAGCGTTTTGATTTTTGCAGGAAGCCGGTCGAACGGGGCCTCCGTATTCTTCCATCCGCGCCCCTCCACCTGATCGGGCGTGATTTCATGCCAGACAATCATTTTTTCAGTCATGGTTTTATTCTTATCCATTCCATTTCTGTTGTTTTTTACAAAAAGACATTATTTCCCGTTCTGCATTTTCAGAAGCGGGAAAGTATCCGGCAGCCATTCCCTTCCGATACCAGGAGCAATGGCAAGAAAGCTTTCCCGAGTAAAGCCATCGTTGTCGTTGAGCAGTAAATTGAATCGGAAAATACGCTTGTCAATTTCAAGCATTTTTGAAGGAATGGATACTTCGTAAATTGTTTTTTTCTGATTTTCATCCCGGAAAGTCCTTAACGTTGTTTCTGCTTTGGACTTTTCCAAAGAATTGTTTGGAGGAGCCGAGGCCAAATAAACCTCGCTCCCGTTTCCCGAGTGATGTGCAAGAGTATAGCGCCAGGTTGCACCGCCCATTCCAAGCGGCGAAATTGTGAATTGTATACTGTCACCTCTCCAAAGGTCCGCGCCCGAAAATGACTGACAGTGAACATCATCGGTCACTTCAATTTTCATTTTAAATTCCTCTCTGTTCAACACAAGAAAAACCTTTGCACTCAGATCTGACGGACCGCTCCAGACATACTTGGCATATTCCGGTACGCTCGGCACCAGAATATTCCCCGAACGAACGCGGTTTATGATATAATCCGGAGTATTCAAAAATCTATTTCGAGACAGAATCCGCACACACTCAAAAGGAAGCCGAATGCTTTTTTCCGGGAAATCGCCGAATTTAATGAAAAGCAGATCGTCTTCTGTTGGAATATAACCCGAATCCGCTTCAATGACAAGAGGAAAACGCTTTGAGGAACGGGAAAATATCTGAAAGGTTTCCTTTTCAGGCAGAATCTTCAATAAAGGCGACGTTTTAAACCGGAGCTGAACTTGCTGTTCCTTCGCGGAAGGATTGTGCAGAATCAGTGTACAACGGTTCTTTTTTCCGGGAACAAGGAAATTATCATCGAAATCAATCATTCTACCGAGAAAACGCGGAGCTTTTTCCTTTCCGGAAATTTTTAAGGAAGATGGGGTTTCTCCAATCTCAAACAATACCAGTCCATCGGAGACGGGAAGTTCCTGCTCATTGCCAAACAGATCGACGGCAAATGCTTTCCCTGCAACTCCATCAAAAAAAACCGCTTGTTTCCATGCATTCTGCAGATTATTCCACGCAGCGAACAGAAAATCCTTCTGTTTCTGAAATTCCAGAACAGTATAATTTCTGTTTTCCACAACAGAACGGCTGAATTTTGCCTTTCCATAAAGAGATGTAAGCATATTATAGGTCACGAACGAGGGTTTCGGTTCAAAATTATTGTAAAGTAATCCAAAGTGGTGTTCATTATTGCCCGGATTGTTTCCTTTATCATACAAAGAATACCAGTTATATGCTTTCGCACCTCGGGACCAGTAGTAAAGAGGTTTTTGAAATGTATGCGCCGCCTGTTTCATCTCCCCGTAAATCATTGTCGAAAGGCCTGCCTCGGTAATATAAAATGCCTTGTCGTCGTTGCACAGCTTCTGAATCTCCCGATAACGGTTCAGAATCAAATCGCAGGACGGAAGTGTTCCATGATTATGTAAAGCAAATAAATCATAGTCATTTCGTCCTTCCGTAATAGTGCGCCGGACAATATCCGGATGCTCCGTTTTGCCTATTGTTGCAAAACCACCGCAGAGGATTTTTGCCATCGGGTCAACTTTCCGGATTTCCTCTGCTGAAATCTTCAGAAGCGTTAAATAATCTTCTATGGAAAAATCGGCGAAGGCAAATAGATCAGGTTCATTCCATATCTCAACAAAAGCGATTCGTCCCGCATAACGTTCTGAAAATTTCCGGTTGAATTTCCTCCAGGAGCCGAAATCAGGACAAGCACGACCGAACCGCTTACGTCCGGAAACAGGTTTCCAGTCTTTCGACCATGCCCACCTCGGAAGTCTGGAATGCATAATCTGCATCTCCAGGCCATATTCTTCAAGAATATTGAAAATGCGATCCATACTCTCAAAAGTCCATTGATTTTCCGTTTTTTCCAGAAGATCCCAATAGGAACAGACACGGACAATCCCCGCTCCGGATGCAGATAGTGCAGCAATTATTTTTTTCTGGCGGTCGAAAGGATACCATATCAGATCATGTGCGCAAATTCCAAAGTAGAACTCCCCTCTGCTCCGCTCTCCCTTCCGGGAGGGAATCATGGAGGCAAAGCGAAAGTTTCCTTCCTTCTTCTGCTTCGTTCCGTCCATAAGCTGTGATTGATATTTTACGATATAAACACCGTATTGGGGTGGTATTGCAAATGGGATATCAACAGACTCTCCTCCAGAAAATCGGCGTCTCATTTTCCGTTGTTCAATGATTGTTCCATCCAGTTTCGATATCTTGAAAGAAATTTTCGCTTCGATTGGAACTGCTGTTTTGTTATGTACCTCAATTTCTGCTTTTTTGTCTTTCGGATTCAAAAAAGGAAAACCATGTTCCGGCAGATGCAAGCGGACGGAAGGGGGAACCATGCGGGAGTGGATTATTTCCGTTTCAATTTTTTGAATTTCCAGACACCCTTTCCCTTTCTGGAAACGAAATGTCATTCCAGACAAAACAAGCGGAAAATCAATTTTACCATTTTGTTTTTTTCCCCATGAATTCGCGGGAACCGCACTTGCATCAATCAGGAAACAAATCACATGATTTTCGATTTCAGGGGAATTTTTGGTATACTGAAATGTTTCGCCATCTCTATCTTTCAATCGCAAGGAAATGTTGCTGAGTTTATCCGCGTTCCCTGTATGGATGCAAATGGACAACTTCTCAAAATCGGGCAATTTGAAAACCGGTGACAGAGAAAATTCGCCAAAACCTTTTTCATTTTTTTTCTCCAGTCGAATAACCTGTTTTCCTTCTGCATTAAAAATTATCGTTGCGGTCTGCAAACCGGAATGTTTTGGCGATACCATTTTCAATTCAGCGGCTTCCCTTGCATATGTAACTGGTTGTCCTGCGAATAATGCTGAGACACCTGCCAGGAGTAATGCCTGAATCACAATTTTGCCTATCAACGACATGGAACAGTTCCTTGTGTTCATTTAGAGGGAATCCAACCGAGTATAGGATCGCGATAATAGACTTCCTTGTCAATACCTTCTTCTGTTTTCCATAACGACTTCATCACCTCAGCAAACCCAGATGGCTGAAAACTTTGAACATGTCCATCAAAAAACAGGGTATTTCCAACTCCAAGATGGATATTGCAGAATCCTCCGCTGCCTCCTTGAGAAATATAAAGGAAACGCCAGCCAATCAATGTCTCAGTGTTTTGGGCAGAACATGCAAGATACGGAAACACGCTTGCACGCTGCACCTTCTTGAATACCAGAAAATTACCGGTTCCTCCGATTCTCTTGTAATATTTACTGGGATGTTCATCAATGAAACCATATTGCGTTGAGGATTTTGCAATGTCATTTCTTCCTAAAACCGGACAATAATAAATGATTCGTTTGTTCCTCGGAACATATTCAAAATTTGCACCAATCAGCTGTCCCGGCCATCGAATAGCCTGATCGGAACCTGAAGACAATGAATGACCGAAAATACCATCGTTCACATCCAGATAAGAATGGAAAAGCAGTCCAAGCTGTTTCAAATTATTGAGACATGAAATCTTTCTCGCACTCTCCCGGGCTTTGTTCAAGGACGGAAGAAGAATTGCGCATAATATTGCAATAATTGCTATTACAATTAAAAGCTCTATTAATGTGAAAAATTTTTCCTTTGTTTTCAAAGAACTTATGAAATCCGTTTTTTTCTCTTTTTTCTTCATCTCCGAATCCTTTCTGTTTGATTATTGTCAGATGTTTTTCAATGTGTTGCGCAAAACGAGCTTCGGCGGAATACGGTATTGCAGAGTCTCAAGAGAGATCGAGTGAAGCATTCCGTCGATCAAACGGACCGCCTGACTTCCGAACTCTCCCGTACAGATTTCTATCGTCGACAGCGGAGGATTCAAATACGGAGCCAATGCCGCTTCGCCGCCGTAGGAAAGCACGGAAATCTCTTCCGGAACTTTTTTGTCATGTTCACGCAACGCTCGCAGAACCGCCGCGCCGCCGGAGAGCGAAAGCGTGAAGACCGCAGTAAAATCCAATGCGTTTTTTTCCCCGTTCAGAAAATTTGCAATACACTCGTAACTGCCTTCCAGAGACCCCTCAAACGCATTCAATTCTGCATCCAGAAGCCGGAGAGACGTCTCAGGACCTCCCAGTTCCTCCATCATCGAGAAAAAACCGCGCAGACGCTCCTCCGTCGTACTCTCGTGCGGCTGATCACGGAGGACAAGAATCCGGCGGTGCCCGTATGAAAAAAGAGTCCGCGCGGCAAGTCTGCCGACTTCGACATCGTCAATCGTCACGTTGGCAATCTCCGGCGAGTCCACATGCTGAAGCAGTATCGCAACCGGTCGCGATGGACGTTTCAAAATCCGAAGCATCTCCCTGTCGACAACCCGCGCCGGAGGCAGCAGAATGCAGGCATCCGCATCACCAATCGTTTCCCGCAGATCCAGCTCTTCGAAATTCCGATAGGTCTGATGCAGAAATCTCCAGTTTTTCTCCTGTCCCGCCTCATAAATACTCCTGAACATTGCATCGGAAGCAATGGATGGGTAATCCGGACGGATCACACAGATTTTCGCCGCCGAACGGTCAAACCGCTCCGCAACAAAATAACGCTGCTTCCCGAACTGTCTCCGGATCACACCTTCCGACGAGAGCGTTTTCAACGCCTGAATCACCGTCCCGTGCGAAGCTTTCAGCATCGCCATCAGTTCACTGGTCACAGGAAGACGCTCTCCCGCAGGAAGCGTGTTCACAAACTGTCTCAGCTGACTTGCCGTCTGATAATGTTTTGTCTCGGTTAAAATTCTCGGCATATTGCGCAGTTCCGTTTTTCTGTCCACTTCACAAAATAGTCTGACTATTTTTAATTATATCATAATTCCGCAGTTTTGTCAATAGATTTGGAAGAATTTTTTCTGTTTTTTCTCTTGCCCTCTTGACATTCCCGGGGAAATGGAGTATAATTAGTTCAACGTTGAATATAACGATAAATATTATTTTTGCGTCCGGAGGAAAAAATGCCTGTCCGAATGAAAGATATTGCGCAACGCTGCCATGTTTCGATCAAGACGGTATCGAATGTCATCAACCATCTTCCGAACGTTGGCGAGGAGACGCGGCAGGAGGTTCTGCGCGCGATCCGTGAACTGAATTACGTACCGAATCTTCAGGCGAGATCCCTTGTCATGAAACAGCCGGGAGCGAAATCCCAGCTCGGCTACCGGATCGGCTGCATTTTTCCCGCGGGGCTCAATAAATATGAAGACAGTTACTTCACGATGATTTTCAAGGGAATCGAAGAGGAACTCTGCGCCCGGGAACAGCAGCTTTCCTTCATTGCCTCCATCACCGAACTGGAGGAGAACCCGCTGAAAATGAACTGGCTGCTTTCCACGGAACAGACCGATGCGCTCATCTCGTTTGTCGGTCCGGATTACCGGGATTTTGCCAGAATCGCCGCCCTCCCTCTGGTGCTGATCGGAAAACAGAAGGAGTATGAATCGGTCAGCATTGACAAGTTCGGCGGAATCGCGGATCTGGTGGAACACCTCTGCGGACTGGGACATACCAGATTCGGCTACATCGGACCGCTCAAGGACGACCGTTTCCGCGCCTTCCGCCTGGAACTGGAACAGCAAGGAATTCCTCTGAAGGAGGAGTATTTCTTCGACTCCCCCTTCGGATTCGAAGCCGGAAAGGAGACCGCCAGGAAACTGCTGAAACTCTCCACTCTGCCGACCGCCCTCTGCTGCGCCAGCGACTATACCGCGATCGGGGTCATGCACACGCTTCTGGCAGCCGGACTCCGCATCCCGCAGGACCTCTCCGTCACGGGATACGACAATCTGCCCGAATCCGCACTGATCTATCCGCCGCTGACCACAGTCAACATCAACAAGGAAGGCATCGGCAGAATCGCTGTCCGGGCGCTGCTGGAACGCATCCGGCATCCGGCGCAGGAACACTCCTGCCATACGCTTCCGTCAAACATTGTGATTCGTACTTCTACAGGAAAGGCAAAAAAATGAGTTCCCTCCGTTTTGCCGTCATCGGCGACACCCACTACTGCACCATGAAACACCGTCCGGCGGAATTCCCGACCGGCGATTACGAACGTCTCCCGGACTCCTTCCGTTACTCTTTCATGACGAATACCCTCCGAACTCTCGCACAGCACATCCGGAATGAAAAACCGGAACTTCTGATCTCCACCGGCGATCTCATCGAAGGCGGCGCCGATGATGAGGAGGACGTTCAGACCGCCCTCGCACTCTTCGCCCCCTGCGCTCCCGAATTTCTGTACACGCGGGGAACGCACGACCCGCAAAGGGAAACGGCATACCGGAAATTCCGCTGCGGGAATTCCGTCTTTCTGATCCTGGACTATACCAACTGGAACCCGAAACAGAAAGAGTGGCTGATCCGGGAACTGGAGGATGCGAAAAAGGCGGAACATCTTTTTGTTTTTGCTCATCCTCCGCTTTATCTGTTCGGACGTCATTTTTTCCACAATCCGCAATTCTGCACGGAAACGGCGGAAATATTGAGACGGTATCCCGTCGATGCCTATTTCTGCGGGCACACCCACAATCAGGGAATCAGCTTTCATTCCGGGATGCTTCAGGTTGTCGGGTCCGCAGTCGGATATCCGGAACAGAAGACGATTCCGCTGGAGGAGCTCCATTCCATTCCGGATACCCCGGAGCACCGTTACCTCTGGGGAATCGTGGAAGACAGCTCCCCCGGATTCTGGATTGTCGACGCTGAGGGGGAAACGCTCACGATCCGATGGCATTCCCTGAAAGGCAGTGCGGAACTGCGGGTCCGTCAGAGATTCGGCTTTCCGGAAATTCTTTCGCTTCCTCCCTTTGCCCGGGAATGTCTCCCGCTGACCGATTCCGACCGATACCAGATCCGTTCCGGCTGGATTCATTTTTTCTCCGCCAACAAAGGGGCAAGAGGCTTCCGGATGTCCCTCAACGGAATCGATCTCGGTTTCGCTCCGGAAAGTACCTGCTATGCCGCACGAAGAGCCGTCATTCTTCCGGAAAACGCCCTCCGGAAAATTACGGAACGGAACGAACTGGAAATTGTTTTTCCGCAGTCGGAAGTATTTGCCGCGGGCTCAATCTCTCTGGAACTTCTTCTGCTGGACGGGCGAACCATCCGCTCGAACGTGGCTCCGGAACTTTTTGTCTGCGGAAACCATCCCGATTTTGAATACGCCCGTTCCCGTTCGATTGAGGTCCGTCCGGGAGAACGCAGGAAACTGGCTCTCTCATTCCCGAAAGGAACGCCGTCATGCATCTGCTGAAGAGACTTTTGATTTTTCTGCTGGGGACTGTCGCAATATTTTCTCTCTCAGCAGAAGAACTTCTGCGGAACGGTTTTACCGATCCTCAGGCGCTCCGGGAGTGGGAGAATCCGGAGGGAATCGGTAAAATCGTCCGGCTGGAGGATGGAATGTATGCGCTGGAAATCACCGTTCCACATGACAAAGCGAACCGGAGCAATACTCTGACTCTGGATTTGCATCCGGAAAAACTCGCCGGACGGAGAATCCGGCTTTCCGCGGATCTCATGTACGAAACGGAACCTCCGCTCACCCGATGGCAGGGAGGAAAACTGATGCTGGCGGCAAAAACCTCAAAAGGCTGGATCTATACGAGCAGCTATTTCCCGCATGGCAGACGGGAATGGCACACGGTTGTGCGCACGGCCGATCTGCCGCCGGATCTGGAATCCATCCGGCTGGTCCTGGGGCTCCAGTCCGCCGCCGGGACAATCCGCTACCGAAATCTGAAGCTGGAAGTCGGTGACGCCATTCTCGATCTCTCCTCCGCGGCGAACATGGGATTTGCGGATCCCGCGGCCGGCGATGGCAAAGGGGGATGGACCGATCAGGGACCGGAAAAAGATGCTTCCGGTTTCCGTTATCGGAACCGCACATTCGCAGACATCCCCTTTGGAATCATTCCGCCGGGGAAAAACAAGGGAAAAAGCGTTCTCGTTTTCCGCTCCCCCTACTTCAAAAACGGACTGGATTCCGCCATTCTGAATCTGGAAACAACCGTAACAAAAGGCCGATGGCTCTATCTGCTGCATACACTCGGCTATGGCAAAGGAAACAAACTGTTCGGTGTGATTAAAGTGACCGGGAAAAACGGAAAGAATCAGATTCTGAATCTCCGGTCGGGCAGGGACGCCGGCAACTGGATGAACCCGAAAGAACTGAAAAACGGATATCCTGCGGCATACTGGACAACATCCGGACTCGGAGTCTGCGGAGTCTACGCATCGCGCTTCCGGCTGAATGACTCCCTCGGCGAACTGAAGACAATCGAATTCCGTCACAGCATGGAAGGTCCGATCTGGCTGCTCCTTGCCGCTACGATTTCCGAACAGGAATATCCCTTCCCGGAAAAACGGGAATTCGTCACAAAGGCGGGAAGAGAATGGAAAGCTCTTCCCATCCGGCGTCAGGGGATTCTGGAGGGATCTCCCTTGGACCGCTCCTTTCTGAATCCGCCGCACAAAGCCGGGGAATTCGGAAGAGTCGTCGTCGGAAAGAGCGGACATCTGGAGTTTGAAAAGCGTCCTGGAAAAGCAGTCCGCTTTTTCTGCTCTGCCGACGGGCTCGACACGTTTCTCGGCCGCCGTCCTGTTCCATCGGAAATCAAAACGAAACAGGAGATACGCGACTATGTCCGCCAGCTTCATCTCCACGGCTACAACATGGTCCGTTTTCACGGAGTCGACCTTCCCCTGACCAGGAATCAGAAAGAAGGAACGTTCAACCCCGATTTTCTCGACCGTCTTGATTATCTGATCTTCCAGCTGAAGGAAAACGGCATCTACATCAATCTGGACGCCATGAAAAGCAAGATCGGCTACACACCGGGCAATCCTTACGATGCCTCGGACAAACGAGATTTCAAATTTGACATTTATTTCAGCCCGGCAGTCAGGGCGAACTGGTACAACGGACTCAAACAACTGCTGACGCATCGCAATCCCTATACCGGAACAACTCTTGCGGAGGATCCTGTCCTCGCGGTGATCGTCGGTTACAACGAACAGGAGTTCGCTTTCCTTCGCGAGCGGGATTTCTCCCCCGCCCTCCCGGCATGGCGCGCCTTCCTGAAAAAGAAGTACAACACGATCTCCAGCTTGAACAGCGCATGGAAAAATAAAAATCAAGAACTGACCTCCTTCGACCGGATTCCGATTTTCAAACTGAGCGACTGCCATACAGCATCCGGCCTCGGGAATGACATCGCCGAATTCATCTCCGGACAGGAAACGGAACTGTTCCACTGGTATAAAAAAACGCTTTCCGATTTCGGATACAAGGGACTCGTCAGCAATTTCAACATGGGCAAAAGCCTGCGGAACACGCTCGTCCGGAAACACATTGATCTTGTTACGATGAACAGTTACCACGCCCATCCCTCGAACTACAATCAGGCGAGAAGCACCATTGATCAGGCAAGTTCCATCGAAAACGCCGGCAACCATATCCGCGGATTTATCGCCACCCGGATTCTCGGGAAGCCCTATCTGATCACGGAACACGGACACGCCTTCTGGAATCGCTACCGTTATGAACAGGCATTCCAGACTGGGGCTTACAGCGCGTTTCAGGATTTTGACGGACTCACCGCCTTCGCCCAGCCCGTGTCGGTGCAGACTACCTCCTTTATCAATCCCTTCAACATCCGATTCGATCCGATCCTCCGCGCAGAGGAATTCCTTACAGCATTCCTCTTTCTCCGGGGGGATGTGACTCCGGCGCGGCACAGGATCCGGATTCCGCTTTCCGAACAGGAGATTCTGTCCGGACGGGCGTATGACGAAGGGATCTCCGGAGCACAGTCCCGCCTCGGACTCCTGACCGGACTTGCAATCGACTGCGGAAACGGTCCCGCTCTTCAGCCGGAAGAAGTAATTCTCCCCCGGAACGGTTCTTCCGGGATCGTCGTCGGAAACGCTTTTTCCAGTCTTGCGGACAACGGGAAAGGCTCTTTCGATCCCGCGGTCTTCGTCCGGGAACTGAAGAAACGCGGAATCCTGCCGCAGGACAACCGGACTCAGCCGGACCGGGAACTCTATGAAACGGAAACCGGAGAACTCCTGCTGGACGCCCGGCGACGCTTTCTGAGCGTCAATACGGAGCGTCTTCAGGGAATCTGCGGAGAGGCGGGAAGCAAGGCGAAACTGAAGAATCTGGAAGTTCGATCCATGAGTGTCCGTGGAAATCTGGCACTGGTTTCCATCGACGGGAAAAAAAGTATTCCGGAATCGGAACGCATGGTGCTTGTCTTCGCCACGGACGCAAGGAATTCGGGAATGACTTTCTCCGATGAAAACGCCCGCACCCTGCTGAAAAACGGACAGGCTCCGATTCTGGTGCGCACCGGCAGATTCTCCATCCGAATCCACGGGCTGAAGCACTCGGATTTCCGGGCATTCGCCCTCAGAAGCGATGGAACACGGCTCGGAGAGCTCCCCGTCGAAAAAGAGAAAAACGCTCTGCGCCTTTCCGTGGATACGGCATCGTTTCCAGGTGATGTACCCGTCTATTTCGAATTAACACGAAAACAGAGAGCAGAAAAATGAGAACAGAACCGCAGAACATCCGCACGAACCGCTTCTCCGCGACCTTGTCCGGAAAACACTTCACATTGATAGAGCTCCTCATCGTAGTTGCGATCATCGCCATTCTGGCTGGATTGCTTCTACCAGCGCTCCAGAGCGCCCGGAACCTCGGCATTCAGACGGCATGCTCGAATTCCATGAAACAGATGGGACTCGCGGCCTCGCTTTACTCCATGCAGAACGACGAATGGAACATGCCCTTTCAGGGCGGTGACTCGGGCGGAAGCCGGTTGCCGATGAACGGGGAATTCACAGTTCTGATGAAAATCACTTCCCCGGGATCCGGCTACTGGGA
>CALXMJ010000304.1 GCA_944389445.1 uncultured Victivallales bacterium
GTCTGAGTATCCACCTTCGCCTCGTATGCCTTCCGGAGTTTCAGGGATTTCTGGATGGATTCCTCAAGTTCTTTCTTCAATTCGACGAGGTCGTCGGCTTCCGATTTCACGGTTTTCCGGGTCACTGCGAATTCTTTTTCCGCAGTCTGGATCTCTTTCTCCGCCGCTTCCGCCTTGTCGAGAAGTTCCAGGATTGTGGTCTCAATATCAGATATCTTGTTCTTTTTTGTCTCAATATCCGTCATCATCGCCTGATACTCGTTGTTCTTCTTGACCATCGCCGACTGAGTCAGGAGTTTGCGGATTGCCTCGTTCAGCTTTTCGATTTCGCCTTCGGCATCTTTGATCGAGCGGTCGATGCGCCGCTTCCCGTCTTTTGCGACTTCCACGCAGGACATCCCGTCCTTCAGAACGGAATCCAGACGCACCTTTTCCGCAGGAATTGTTTCCAACCGCGTTTGAAGATTGCGTATTTTCATATCCAGATTCTGCAGAGCAAGCAGATCGGCAACCCACTGTTTCATGTCCGTCTTCCTTCCGTTGTTCAGGTGTTTCGGATTTATTTCTTCAAATGTTGCAAGATAAGTCGAAATCACAGAAATTGCAAACGGCAAAGGGGTTATTTTTGATCTTTTTTCTCTTTCCGGTTCCAAAACTGTTCAAAAGAGGGAGCAGAACAGAATTCCGCCCCCTTCACCGAATGGCGGCTCGGAAAAGGACGTGTCATTTACGGACGCATTGCGGAAAAGGAAACGTTCTCTCCGGAGTGCATGGAGGAATTCCTGCGCCGCGCCGGTGTGACGCGGATGGCACTCTCCTCCAATCCCCAGATTGAAGCCTTTCTCCTGGAAGATGACAATGCAAGGTATCTGGTCGCATCCGCCTACCGGGGACTGAATCGGCTGCGCAAGCTGAAAAAGCGCGAAACCTATGAAAACCATATCACCCTGCATGATTTCCCGGATACTCTCTGGAACGTAAGCCGTCTGTATCCGGGTCCGAAAAAAACGACCGTCCGTTCAACAGCGGATTTGCAGAGCAACGGCTTCCATATCCAAATGATGGATGCGAATCTCCGGATCTATAAACTGGAACCACTGAAAAACAGGAGAACACCATGAAAAGGTTAAAAAAAGATTTTTTCTCCCTGATAGAACTTCTGATCGTTATCGCAATTCTGGCCATTCTCTGCGGACTTCTCCTCCCGGCATTGAATCACGCAAGGGAAAAGGGACGGTCCATTGCCTGTATGAGCACCGAAAAACAACTGGGAATCCTGCTCCTCAGCTATTCCGACACTCACAACGACTATGTGCTGGCGAGTCAGGCTCCGGACGGCTCCTGGCTCTGCTGTCTGGAAAAATACGGTCTGATCCGCGGAGGCGGTCCGCTCTCTTCCACAAAGCTGTATCATGTGGAATCCAGACTCATATTCTGTCCTTCCCGGGAGCCATTGAAATCAGCATCCGCCCAGCAGTATTACCGCTACCCGATGGTCAGCTATGTCGACACCTATCATTTCGGCTTGAATCTGTATGTCAGCACCAGACCGCTTGACGGGTATTCCCAGAGGAAACTCTCCCGGATTTATGAACCATCGAAAACCTTCTGGGCACTGGAAACCACCTATTTTGTCACCTTGCCGAGCTCCTCCTATGAATCGGGAGCTCATAAAGCCTATTTCCGGCACAATATGTCCATGAATATCCTGTTCATGGACGGCCATGCCGAATCCAGGAGCAATCTGGGCATTCCATCCACGACAAGCCGAAAGTAGCGCGGAGACCTGCTGCGGAACCAGATCACTTGCGAGTGAACCTCTGCACGGAAAATCAAGGGAAAGGACTCCTTATGAAACGAAACTGGATTGTTTTTCTGACAGTCGGAATCTTTTGTTCCACAGCGGCTCAGTCCTTGGAACTCGGAGAAACCAAATGGTCCGGAGCGGAAAAAAGGATTCTGGAAAATGGAACAGCCGTCTACCGTTTTACAAAAAAAGATTCGATTGTCTTTCAGACGGAGGATCTGGAAGGGGGACTCTCATTTTCCGTATGGCTGAAGCCGGACCCGGAAGCTTTGAAGGGGGCTTCCATTCTGACCCGGATCGGCTTTCACACACAGATCGGAATCTTTCAGGATGGAAGATTTTATTTTCATATCTGGACGGAATCCAGAAAACCGCTCTATCTCTTCGGTCCGCGGGCCAGAGCCGGAGAATGGCAGCATGTAACCGCTCAGTTTTCCAGAAAACAGGGCAGAATGAGCCTTTATATCAATGGCGGGAAAGCCGCCTCCAGGATTGTCCGGGAATCTCCGCTGGAACTCAGGAGCCGCTTCGCTCTCGGACGGTTCCCCGGAGGAAAACAAGGCTATGCCGGCATGCTGGCAAAAGTTATGATTTGCCGGAATGCCCTTTCTCCGGAAAAAATCCGCTCATTGGCCGCGGCAGAACCGACAGACTGAACTCGATGGAAATTTTTCTTCTTCCTCCCGGCATTCTCCTTATTTATAGACGCCCTGTGAACCTGTGATCGGGAGCGGAACTCTCCTGCCGCGATCTCTGCAAACAGTTGTCAGGAACTCGCCAGAGCCTTCCGGACAAAGTTCACAAAATATTCAATGCCGATGGATAACGCCGAATCCGGGAAATCGAATCCGGAGTTGTGCAACGCCGGATGCGTCTCACCCAGACCGATTTTGACGTAAACCCCCGGATAGCGCTGAAGGTAATAGGCGAAGTCCTCGCCGCCCATGGACGGCTCCGGCATTTCATACAGACGAGACTTCCCGAACGTCTCACGGATCACTTCGCGCGCAAAATCAGTCGGTTCGGGAGGATTGATGTTCACCGGATAAAGGATGTCATAGTCGATCTCACAAGCGACACGGTGAGCCCGGCAGACGCCTTCCACGACCTCCCGGACTCCTTGTTCCAACTCCCGGGCGACCTCCGGATCAAATGTCCGCGCCGTTCCTTCCAGAACGACCTCATCCGGAATCACATTTGCCAGCTCGCCCCCTGCAATCCGGCAGATGCTGAGCACCGCCGGACGCAACGGATTGATCCTGCGTGACACCACCGACTGAAGTTCCACCTCCGCGGCACATGCCGCAATCACCTGATCACGCGAAAGATGGGGACTGCTGCTGTGACCGCCTTTTCCCCGGATCACCAGCTTGAAATGCGCAGTGGAGGCATCCATTGCCCCGGTCCGCAAAGCCAGAACGCCGAACGGAAAGCCGGGAGCCCCGTGCAGTGCGGTTACAAGATCGGCACGGGGATTTTCCAGAGCTCCCGCCGCGATGAGATCGCGTCCCATCGCCCGGTTCTCCTCTCCCGGCTGCCAGACGAAACGGAC
>CALXMJ010000305.1 GCA_944389445.1 uncultured Victivallales bacterium
AAGCGCACGGCGGGCAAGCCCCTGCTCGTTCGGCGAAAGATCGTGAAGCGCCTGATTGATCTTACGCTCCAGATAAAGACTGTAACGGTCTTCAAACAGAATCTCCTTGGCGAAGGATTTCTGAAGCGCCGGGATGTTGCCGACATAAGTCATACAGCGCCGGCGCTGATTGTTCTGATCCCGGACGACCACAGTTCTGCGGTAATACAGCCTGCCCTCATCCTCAAATCCGTCGAGACGTTCCAGCTCTTCCAGCGTCAGTCCTTTCAGGAGACGTCCGCGGACCTGCGACCCTCTCTGCCGGACAATGAAATAAAAGGCGCCCGGCGGCACCACTTTCATATAATGAAACAGCGTGACCGGTTCGCTTGCGACAGTCCGATTCAAAATCAGCCGGACATGATTGTCACTCATCAGGGTTCCGTAAACGAAAAGATCGACCGACTCTCCGCGCGCGCCGTGAAACGCCTCCTCCACCTCTTCCCGGGAACGGCGCTTCCGGCCCTCGGCGGAAGGAACCGCGGAAGCGGAATTCAGTTGAATTCCATCAGGACTGCCGTCTCGTCGCAGTTGTCTTTTTTCTTGCATATCACGCAGTCGCTCCAGATTTTCCCGGGAAACATGGATTTATCGACAACCCGGAAGCCGAGCCTGGTAAAAAAATGAGTCCGGTAGGTAAGCGAAAAGAGTTTGGCAGGCCGTCCGAGACTCTTCATGTGCTCAATGATTCCGGAAAGCATTTCAGAACCGATACCCTGCCCCACATACGGTTTGGCAACAGCAAAGGAACGCACCTCGTACAACGAATTGCCATAATGGCGCAATGCCACACAGCCGACGAATTTGCCGTCGAGTTCCGCGATTCTGAAATTGCCGATTTTTTCCTGAATATCCTCTTCCGTGCGTGGAAGAAGAAGGCTCTCCCTGGCATAACCGCCGAGGAGGGCCCATACATTGTGCACATCGGAATTGTCGGCGTGCCGCAGTCCCTTGTCAGGATCGTAGACAGCCGGTCGAACGACCAGTTTGCCCTGAAACATTTTCCGTTATTTCTCCGCCGGGACTTCCGACTTTTCTTTTGTTTTCGATGGTTCCGAATAGAACTTTACATTGCGGAACCGCTGATAGCGCTGATCGCGCAGTTCATCCGGCGTATACGATTCGAATTCCTTGAGAGCATTCAGGACCGCTTTTTTCAGATGTTCGGCGGCGCCATCGTAATCCTTGTGCGCTCCGCCGAGGGGTTCTTCCACAATTCCGTCCACCAGTTTGAGCTTGTGCAGATCCGCCGCTGTCAGCTTCAGAGCTTCCGCCGCTTTGGCGGAATATGCACGATCCTTCCAGAGGATCGCGGCACAGCCTTCCGGCGTAATCACGGAATAATAGGCGTTTTCCATAATCAGCACCTTGTTGCCGACTCCAATGGCAAGAGCGCCGCCGGACCCGCCTTCCCCGATGACAACGCAGACAATCGGCACGCCGAACGAGAACATATCACGCAGATTGACCGCAATGGCCTCGCCGATGTGACGTTCTTCCGACGCCACGCCGGGAAATGCCCCCGGAGTGTCAATAAATGTCACAATCGGCACTCTGGCCATATCCGCCAGCTTCATCAGACGGAGAGCCTTGCGGTATCCCTCCGGATGCGGACAGCCGAAATTGCGGAGGACATTCTCTTTTGTGTTCCGTCCCTTCTGAGTCCCGATGACCATCACCGGGCGCCCGTCGATCTTGGCAAATCCCCCGACGATGGCAGGATCATCTGCAAATCGGCGGTCTCCGTGAAACTCCAGGAAATCGGTGCAGATCCGCTCAATGTAATCCAGAGTGTAGGGACGGTTCGGATGCCTTGCAAGCTGAACTCTCTGCCACGGAGTGAGTGCTCCGTAAGTGGCCTTCTTCATCTTTTCGATTTTGTGTTTGAGAGCGGCAATCTCCTCGGAGGCGTCAATATGACTTGAGCTGGTCAGAGATTCCCATTCGGTCAGTTTGGCTTCGAGCTCCGCAATCGGTTTTTCGAATTCAAGTGTTACAACTGGCATTTATTACACAACTCCCTGTTTACCCGATTTCTCTGCTTGATCAGGCTTGTTATTTTACTTTGACCTCACTGCCTTCGGCAAGCAGTCCGAAAATTTCGTTGATATCGGCATTTTTCAATTGGAAGAAGAGCGGTTTTTCCGCGCGCTCCGGTTTAATCATGGATTCCCCGCAAATGCCGGAAACCGGAACGCCTTCGGCATTTTTCAGTTCAATCCAGCGGCTTCCAAGTGTATTTCCAACGGCGCCCAACTTGTAGAGCGTCCCGTTCAATTCATAGTTCGGATATCCCAGTTTCGCTCCGACCTTGAAATCTCCGGACGGAACCGAAAAACCTTTCCCAAGCGTAATTTCAAATCTCCGGCAGATGGTTCCCTTTTCCAGCAGAAGAAGCACTCCATCCTCCTTCAGGATCCGGACGCTCCAAGGCCCCTTGAAGGGAACTCCGGAATTCTTTGCCGCGGCATTCGCACTGATGGAAAGTTCAATCGCCAGATTGCGGGCTTTGCGGACATTCTCAAGTTCATCGGCAAGCAGAAACGCACGAGTGGCGGCGGTGGCGGCATCCTTGTATTTTCCATTCCGGCGGTCGGCCCGGGCTTTTTCCAGCTGCTGACGGTACACCCATTCCGCATCCTGGGCAAAGGCATGGACAGCAGACAGCAGCAGAACCCCCGCCATTACAGCAGGCAACATCCCGAAACAGAATTTTCCCATCCGACAGACCCTCCAGAATAAAATTATAAATAAATTACTCTTGCAACGCGAAGTTTTCAAGTTTTCTCCATCATTTTTAGAGATTTAGAAGTCCGGAACACCCGGACTGAACCGGAATCCGGAAAATGAAGAGCCATCTCTTCCGAACCGGGAAAATCTCCGGATCAGCCTGTCACGAGGAACGGAGCCCCCCGGCAATACCGGAATCAGACGGCTGAAATGCTCCGGGGATAAGAAAATTATCGAATAATTTTTGATTGCGAACTTGAAAAACAGAGTTTATCGTGTATTTTATATGACACTTGAGCGATAAGCCCCTATCGTCTAGAGGCCTAGGACACCAGGTTTTCATCCTGGCGACACGGGTTCGAATCCCGTTGGGGGTGCCAGTTTTCTGTTTTTTCTTCCCGGAAGATTCATTGCCGTTTTCTTCGTGTCCGTCCCGGAAAAACATGCTGATACGGACAAGCCGGGGAAGAAGAAGATTTCCTGCCGTCATGACAGACTCAAAACGCCCCGCCGCTTCCCGACGGGCGTTTTTCCGGAACGGAAACTCGTCAGCGGATTTTCTGCGGAATTTCTTCCGGTCCGGCGTATGCGGCTCCAGAGGAGAAGATTCCTTCCCGTCCAGTTCCCGCCGAAGACGCTCCAGCACTCCGTCCCGGAATCCGCGGGCGGAACGCGAGGCTCACGGCATCTCCCTCGATGCGCCTCTTCCCGGTTTTGCCGGTTTGCGACGGTGTCCGGCAATCGCGCTGAAATGCGGAAAAGCCTCCTCTCCGTGCACCAGTGTGAATTCCGGAGCCGCTCCCTGAAACGCCTTCACGATCCGATCCGCATATCCGGCATCGGCATTCAAGAAGAATGGAAATTCAGAAC
>CALXMJ010000306.1 GCA_944389445.1 uncultured Victivallales bacterium
CTGGCTCTGATGGAAAACAATCTCCGGATCGACGCTCTTTCCCTGACCGCTTCCGAACAGCATCGGGATTTCCTTGATCTCAATCTTTCCGGCAATCTCCGGCTGCCTGCGGATTCGGGAACCGGCAGACTGAGTCTCTCATCCAAATACATAGATGCGAAAAAACTTCAGGACCTGCTGCTTCTGCGGAAGGAGAAGAATGTCCCTCATTCCGGCGTGAGCGGAACTCAGACCGGACCGGCGGGAGGTGTTCCGCCGTCTGCGTCCGCCGCAAAAACGCGTCCGTCGCCGGAGACCCCGCAGAAGGAACCGGCTCCGCTGAATCTTTCCGCATACAGCGGAATCGTCGATTTTGCCTTTGAGAAGATTCAATATACGGATGACGTTGCGCTGACTCTGCACGGCCCGCTTGAGATCGACGGCAGCAGAATTGCGGCGGAATCGCTGAAACTTACCGCGAACGGCGCTCCGGTGAACCTCCGATTCGCCTTGGATGCCGGTTTTGCCGACGGCTATGTTTACGATCTTGCATTTTCCATGAGGAATCTGCTGCTGCCTCCGCTGATCAAGGCCGTCGGGAACGGCAAGGATTATGGAGTGACCGGAACCGTGACCTCCGTGGATCTGAAGATGGAAGGCAAAGGCGTGACGCCGCAGAACTTCAAAAAGAATTTGAAGGGAAGTGTCAAGGCTTCGACGGCGGATCTCTCATTTCCTGCCCCGTCCGCGGAGGTGATTGATGCTTTGAATCTGCTGTTCATTCCGCTCAATGCGGTTCCCGATTTGACCGATGCGCTGAATCTGGATGCTTTGACCGGCGATCTCAAAACCTTGAGCGACAACGTCTCCGGAATTCTGGACGGTTCAAAAAACGTGGAGTTCAATCAGGGAACCATGGATGTTTCCGTCTCGGATGGGATTGTCACTCTGAACAGATTCCTGTTTGAAGGGGGAACGCTGAAAAGCGAATCCGTTGCCGGAAAGATCAATCTTCTGACCGGCGGACTGGACCTCGCCGCGTCTCTGAATCTGGGAATTCTGGTGATCCCGATGAAGATCGGAGGCACTCTTTCCGGTCCGAAACCGGATTTCAAGGAGTTCCTTGTGCAGTTTGCCGAGAAGAATGTTGAAAATCTTCTGGATCCGGACAATATCGAAAACACCATTCAAAACGTGGACAGCATTTTGCAGCTGTTCCGGAGGAAAAAGAAAAAATGAAGCATTGGCTGACGATTGTTCTGCTGGGATTTGTGTGCTGTATTCTGTCCGCTCAGGTAGGAGAGGACGTGGAGGCGGCGTTTCGCCGTGCGGCGGCTGGAGCGCCTCTGCGCGCAGTGTTCATCGGCGGATCCATTACGCAGGATGGAAAAGGATGGATCGGCGACTGGCTGGAAAAAACCTTTCCGGAGAGTCCGGTTGTCGTGCACAACGTCGGGATGAGTGCGACGGGGAGTTCTCTGGGGGTGTTCCGTCTGCGGCGCGACGTCATCGCAGCTCAGCCCGACATAGTGTTCCTGGAGTTCGCCGTGAACGACGGCGGGATGAGCGATGAATCCACGATCCGTTTTCTGGAGTCGATCGTTGTCCGCCTGAAGTCTCAGCGGAATCCTCCCGCGGTCGTGTTTCTGGAGACCGCCGCGAAAAACAAGTCCAACCGTGCGCGCCATCATGCGGTTGCGAAACACTATGATCTGCTGGAGATTGATCTTCAGGTCGCGCTGGATTCCCATCTTTCGAAGAACCGCATCCCGTGGGAAAGTCTGATGGGAGACGCGGTCCATCCGAACCGGAAAGGGCATGCCTTTTACGGAGAGGTGATCGCCGGGAAACTGGCACCGTTCGCGGAGCGTGCGCGGAAGTCGCCGGATCCCCGTGCCTCGGCTCCGGTGAAACTCCCGAAACCGCTGAGCACAAAGCCGCTCCTTCTGGATGCCGACATGCAGGTCATTCCGTTGATGAAGGGATGGACAAAGGCATTTTCCGTCGGGTACTGGTGGGATATGTTTTTGCAGGGAACGGTCCGTTCTTCCCGGAAGGGGGCTGTGATGCATCTGCCGTTCCGGGGTACCGTGGCCGGCGTGATGTTCGCGATGAGTCCGAAATACGGGAAATTCCTTGCCTCTGTGGACGGCGTGTTCCCGAAGGTGATTCGGACCAATACGCGTCACGGCTATTCCGCCGTGATTCTTGCCGACAACCTGCTCCCGGGGGAACACATGCTCACGATTCGTGTTCCCGAAGGCGAAAACGAGGTGCATCTGGCATATCTTCTGACGGCGGGCGGTTCGGAAACGGGCGGCTGTCCGGTTCCGGGGCGAAAGTTTACGTCGGAGCTTGTCACGGAAGTGCTTCCGGCGAAGGTGTGGGAGATTTCCGGGCCCTATGGATCGGAGCATATCTGTGTGGATGGTCCGACCCCGGCGTTGAATACGGTTTATCCGCCGGAACCGGGGAGCGGAAAAACGGGTGCAATCTGGAAAAAGCTTTCCGGCGAGGAGGAGTTTGTCGATCTCTTCCGGAGAACGGGATTGAAGAATCGCGGAGTGAACTATGTCCGTACCACGATCCGCTGCGAAAAGGAACGTTGTGTTTTTCTCGGGGTGACGCTGGATTATTTCGGCAAAGTCTGGCTGAACGGGGAACTCCTGAAAGTTTTTGATTCGATGCACGGCGGCGTCCGGGAACCGGTTATGATTCCGGTCGTGCTGAAAAAAGGAGAAAATGAACTGCTTCTGAAGGTGCATGCGGGAAGTGCGGGCAATGAATTTTCCGCCTCGCTCAACCATCTGAAATAATGCTTTGAACGTTTTGGCGGAATTCCGGAGAGAAGAGGAATTCCGCCATTCTGCGGTTCAGCGCCCG
>CALXMJ010000307.1 GCA_944389445.1 uncultured Victivallales bacterium
CGGAAGGGGCTGCTGAATGGAATCGTTCCTGCGGGAAAGGTGGAACGGGTGACGAAATCGATCCTTGATCGCGATCCTGATTCAACACCTCCGCCGAATCTTCCTCGAAAGGTTCGGGCGGGAGAGAGAAATGCCTATCTATCCGGCTGGACTCAACCTTCCGAGGAGGAATATCGGGCGTTTCTGGATGTCGCCGGTGTGATGCCCCGCAGAATGTGGCGTGTAAAATATCTTGCTGACGGGGCTTTGGAAGATGTTTCCGCACGCGCCTGGGTTAACGGCCTTCATCGTCTTGCCTATGGAAACTCTGTAATGATTGCGGAATTTGCAGATGCGTCCAGTGCGGAGAAAACCTTTCGGGCGCTTTCCCGTGTTCGAGGAGCAAAACGCGAAAAGGTCGGGTATTTGGAGCTTGTGACTTTTGATCAGCCTCGTGATGAAGCATTCGATAAATCCTACGGTAAAATCCATTATTTGCGGAAAGGAGCCTTGTTATATGCCGTTTCTCTGCCGGAATCGGCGATCCCTTCAATCATAAGGTAAGAACGCGTGATCTTTTTTCTTCCAGAAGGAACGACGGAGATACCGTTTTACTCTGCTTCCGCCGCTTGTTTCCGGAGAAAGGCGGCGATATTATCTGCGACCTTTGCCGGAACTCGGGAGGGATTCGCATATTCCATCATGCCGGGTGTTCCTTTGCCGGGAAGCATCAGATGATTCAGGTCGTCATAGAGAATAAATTGACAGTTTGGTTTTCCGTTCAGTGCATTTTTCCAGAGATCCAGATGATGCGGCAGAACCTGAAAGTCGCGTTTGCCCTGGAGGAACAGCATGGGGCGGTTGATTTTTCCCGCCATTGAAATCTGGTCGTAGACAGCGAGGTCTTTCCAGTAGGCATACATCGGTCCGGGGAGAGAAGTCCCGGTTGGGTTTTTCAGGATCTCTGTCTGTTTCCGGAGAGCCGTGAGAGCTTTCTTTTTTTCCGTTTCCGGGAGAGTGCTGTTCTGGTGGAGAAGATAGCTTCCCTGTTCCTCCAGTACGTCCGGCAGAGAACGGGCAGGGGCTGCCAGAAAAAGATAGCCGGCCGGAATGGAGGTTCTGGAGGCGATTCGGGGAAGTATCATTCCGCCGAGGCTGTGCCCGAGAAGCCAGATTGCATCTGGATCAATCTCTGGAGAGCTCCGCAGAAAATGGATGGCCGCCAGAGCGTCATTGACAGTTTCGTCGTCAATCGTGACGGATTGACGCTTCTTGAACTCCTCCGGATAAACAAAGGTTCGCTTGTCGTAGCGCAGAACTGCGATATTCCGTTCCGCCAGCAGTTCAGCAAGATCACGGAAGGGCTTGTTGCCCTGGATTGTTTCATCGCGGTCGTTTGCTCCCGAACCGTGGATCAGGAGGAGTGCTGGATATGGTCCTTTTCCCCGGGGAAGGGTCAAGGTCCCCGGAAGAGCGGAGGCCCCGCCGATTTTGACGGACTGTTCCCGGAGGAGGGAAGCAGGAGACTCTTTCTTCTCTTCCTGTTGTGGACGGACATAAAATCCGCAAAGTTTTCCATTCGAATCAATACTGAGAAAACAGTTCAGGGTCTGACGTTCCAATCTGGCTTTCTGTGTAAAAACTGTAATTCCATGAATGACCGTCACTTTTGCCGGAATTCCCTCAAGAGAGCGCAGCTTGCCGAACATGGTGGAAATTCGAAGGACCCCGAGGGCGAGAGTTCCGTTTTCGATAGCCTCTTTCATTTCCGGTGAAGAGTGAGGCTGGAGGGCCTTCAGGTCGCCGCTGAAGAATGCTTTGCAAAGGAGGGCGGAACGCTGCGGATCAAGTCCGGTTTCCGGATGCTGAGAAAAGAGAGCAGACGGAAAAAACAGCATGAAAAACAGAAAGGAAATGAATCGTTTGACGGGCATAAGTTCCTTTTTGACGGTTATATGACGGAATCTTGATACTTGGAATGACGGCTGATTGTTATTTGGGCGCAACGGCTTTGCGCAAACCCTCTCCGGCAAAGTTGAAGGCGCAGACGGCAAGGAAGATTGCCAGTCCCGGCCAGAGGGTTAAATGCCAGTAGGTCAGCGGATCGGGAAACGCCTGGCGCAGAAGCTCTCCCCAGCTGGCGGCGGGGTCCTGTACGCCGAATCCGAGAAAGCTCAGGGAACTTTCCGCGAGAATCGCTCCGGCAACGTCGAATGTGAATGTGACGAAAATCGGTCCGGAGACGTTCGGCAGAATATGAGCGAACAGAATTCTGCGGACCGGAACCCCGAGCGTTTCTGCTGCGGCAATATAGGGGAGGGAGCGTTGCTTCAGGGTTTCTCCGCGAACCAGACGGCAGAGTCCCGGCCAGCCGCCCGTGAAGCCGATTACCAGAATGACCAGCAGAATCGACTGGCGGGAACCATAGTCCAGCATGATAGACATCAGGATCAGAAGCAGGAGAAACGTGGGGAAACAGATGACTATTTCCACGAAACGCATTACGATCAGATCCGTTTTTCCGCCTTTATATCCGGTGAAAAGTCCCATGAAAGTTCCGATAATCAGCGAGATCAGCGTTGCCAGAAAGCCGACTGCGGTCGAGACCCGTGCCCCGTAGATCATTCTCGCCATCACATCCCGTCCAGCGTGATCCACTCCCGCGGGATGCTCCCGGGAAGGCTTTGCATAGGGCGTCCCTCCAGTTTCAAACGGCCCGTAGGCGACCGGAGGAAATACGACGATCCCTCCAGACATGCGAATCTCCTGCGCTTTCTCTTTCCAGTTGGTTCTGTCCGGACGGTTCGGCAGCAGGAAAAAAGGAAGCAGGATAATTACAGCCAGACATAAATATACCACAGGTTTCCAGCGGAAGTTCCAGCATCTCATGGCAAGCGCCGCAAGTGCCGCAATAGGCAGATACAACAGAAAGAAGTTAAAGGTCTTTTCCACAAAAATTTCCGGGCTGTCCGTCGAAAACAGGGCCGGGAAAAAAGGAAAGGAAACAGATCCGTTTGCGAGTACGAACAGGGGCAGTCCGTTTGCCAG
>CALXMJ010000308.1 GCA_944389445.1 uncultured Victivallales bacterium
CCCCTGCGGATGATGGTGGAGCCGGAAAACTTTTTCTTTCCGCAAATTTCACAAACGTTACTCACTTTCAGATCTCCTGGGTAAAAAGCCTTCAACGGCCGATTGTTTATCATGAACAGGAACTATAATATATCCGTCTTCTTCCAGTTTTCAAGTTCCGGCGCCGAAATTTTTCGGGATTTCTGTCTCCTGTTTTTTCAAACGGGAGTCTCTTAAGACGGGGAAGGAAACGGTGCAGTCCAAGCCGGTTTGTAAATTTTTTTATAAGATGTTATATTACTGAAGCATGAGACGCGTTCCACTTTTTTCCAACAGTGAAATCATTCGGTGAAAGGAGATATTTTCATGAAAAAGATTTTTATTTGTTTGTCGGCTGTACTGTTTGCCGGATGTCTTCAGGCGGATACCTTTTTTTCCCTTGCGAAAGTGCCCTCCGCTCTGAATGCGACACTTGCACCGCATCAGGATATTGATTTGATGCTGGAGGAAAACGGGTCAGCGGGATATGCATGGAAAGCTTTCTATGATCCCCGCCTCTGTTCCGTTTCAATTGAACACAAGCGTCCGGAATATGCGACACCGGACGGGGCGGGCGGTTATGCAAAAATCGAAATAGAACCCGTTTCCGCTGCTTCTTTTTCGGTGACTCTGAATTATGTCACAAATCAGCAGAATGCGGTTCCGCTGAAGTCGATGAAGGTCAATGTCACTGTGACCGGAGGCGTGGCTGCTGCAGCATCGGTTCACACCGTGCCTTCCGCTCCCGCGCCCGTGGTTGCGACAGCCCAGCAAGTGCCTTCCGCTCCCGCGCCCGTGGCTGCGGCAGCACAGCCTGTTCAGCCTTCCGTGAATTCTGTTCAGATTCCGTTTCTCATCGACGATCAGGCTTTCCGATTTGATTCTGTTCCAGCCGCTCTTCAGACAAATCTCTTCATAGGGCAGGATATTGATTTTGATCTGGAAGAAAAACCCGGGGAGAACATTTACTGGCGTGTTGTGAAATATGATCCGTCCATCTGCCGCATTGAAATTGATCATGATCGCGGCGGATTCTGGAAACGGCCCAAGGCGGAAATTGAAATCAAGGCTCTTCGCCGCGGTACGACGACCATTGAATTTGCCGCCGGCACGGGCGCCGCTGTAAAAACTCTCCGCTGCATAGTCACCGTGCAGTAAGGTTTCCAGGCGGATAAGATTCGGCTTTGGGGAGCTCTCCCGTTCATTGGGTTCCGGAGTTCACGGAGGAACCGTTCCGGAATCCGGCATGCATTTTCTTTGTTCCGTCGATGAATGTGTATCAAGATTTGATGTAGCTCGATTTGTATATCCGCTGGAGGATGTCGGTGCCGATTTCCTGATCTTTACGCCCGGATAAAATACCGGAATGTGCAATTCTCCGAATTCTGTTCCGGAGGCCCGGATGGACCTGGTCATTGCTCCGTCCGGGCGCTCGCATTTGAACTTGCGATGGAAGTAAAAAAATCCGGAATGTGCTTTCTCTCCTCTCTCCCTGTGGAGGTTCATTGCAAAGATTCCGTCAAGGCTCTTCCTGGATGGAAAACGGCATTTGAAGAAACCGCGGAGGAGAGGATCGACTTCGGAAATCAAAGAAAATTTCTGCCCGATGAGCAGCGGCTGGAATCATAACAGCGGGATGATATGCAATGTGAGCACGATCAGCGGAGCGGTCCGCAGTCTCCGTTACACAGGTGCGCGGCCGGAAGATAACAATTTTATCCTTTCCCGCTGAAAGAATTCGGTCGTTTGCGCCTGAATGCGGGGGGCTGACGGGAAAAAAGCTTTATTTCCAGCAGCGATATACAAAGGCCGGCGGGAGATTCATCCAGGCGATGCGTGATGTTTCGACTCTGGAAAAGTACTGCTTCAGTTTTTTGCGGAATTTGATCCCGGTCGGCAGAATTGCGCCCTGGAGATAGGCAAAGGTGGCAAAGGCTCCTCCATCCGGAAGCGCTTTGAGAATCGCCGCCAGAATTTCATCCTGCAGAGCGCTTGAAAACGAAGCCCACGGCAGACCGGAAAGAATGACATCCGCCGCGGGAAGTCCCCGGTGTTCCAGAATTTCCGGCAGATGCGAGGCGCTTTCGTTATAGATGTCCCGGTCCGGAAAACGTTCTTTGAATACCGGCAGGACCGATTCATTCAGTTCAATGGCAAAGAAGACGCTCTTTTTCTGCAGTTTTTCCAGAATGAACCGGGTGATCGCTCCCGTGCCGGGACCCAGTTCGACCACCACATTTGCCGTTTCGATGCCGATATCGCTTGCCATGAGTCTGGAAAGCTCCGGAGAACTGGGGCAGATAGCGCCTGTGGTCAGCGGTTTTCGGAGAAACTGCATTGTAAGATTCGTCATTCGTATTTCCTTTATCTGATTTTCATGCACAGATACGTTTTACAGTAATCCGGAATCGGGATTTTTCAAGATGGTTTCTGAAAATAGTTTCATAGTTCCCGTACCGTTTGTCTGAGTACGGTTTTCCGTATCGGCGAACTGAGCCGGATTCCGTCGGTAAACGCTGGGGGGAACGTGATGATACGCGGTGAAGCAGCGGGTGAAGTAATGCAGATCGCTGAATCCGCACTGACGGGCGGTCTCCGTGATGTTGCAATAAGGATTCAGGAGCAGGCGGCGTGCGCGGTTCATTCGCAGAGTCATGAGGTACCGCAGGGGAGAGACGCCAAGACGGGTGCGGAACAGCAGATTCAGATGGCTTTGGCTGACAGCGGCTTTCCGGGCGATGTCTCCGATCTGGATCGGCTGGTCGAGGGCGGTTGCCATGTAGTCGCAGGCGGTTTTGAGCGCCGGATGTATATCCCGGTTTTGCTGTTCTCTGGTTTCGATCCAGTCCAGGCGCAGCAGGATTGCCCGGATCAGGGCGGATGTCTGGAGCGGATCGTAAATTTTGTTCAGTTCCGGCAGGGCTTCGAACCATTCGCGGAGCAGGCGGTCGTTGCCTGCGCTTGTTTTTCCCGGCTGGCTTCCGGGGCGGGCATCGCATTCAAACACTGCGTAAATTGTCCTGCAGGATTCCAGGTTGAACCGTTCGTGTCCCAGATGGGGCGGAATCAGAAACGTG
>CALXMJ010000309.1 GCA_944389445.1 uncultured Victivallales bacterium
CCGGGAGACTGATTTTCTGACCAATCTCATAGAATTTACGGTCTCGCTGGCATCCATTCTCTACAAAGAGACCCGATCGGGAATTGAGCCCCGGCGCGGATTTCAGGAGTTCGCGGGAAAGGAGGAAAATTTGCCCGGACTGAAAACGGTTGTGGAGCCGTCTCCTGCCTCTGATGTCCCGGAATTCCGTCAGCCGAAAACGATTCTTACTCCGATCAGACCGGTTACTGACGATGCCGAACTGCTGGAATCGGATGACGGCGCGTCGTCTCCTGCCTCGGATGCGGCGGATGACAATCGAACTGCTGCCGCTCCATCGCGGTGTCCTGAGATGAAATCCGTTGCGCCTCCGGCCTTTGCCCGTTCGAAGATGCCGGAGGTGAAGCCTGCCGTATCTTCGGTGAAACCCGCCGCATCGGTTTCGGTATCTTCACCCTGTCTCGGGGGGGAGAAAACGCCTGCGGAGCAGGAGGCTTCGGTTCCGTCCTTATCAACTTCTTCGGGCTCTCTGCTGGATCAGGATACCCTTGCCGCCGCATTGTTTTCCTCATCTTTTCCCGGACAGAAGGAACAGGAACTGTTCAACCGTGTAAAAGGACAGAAAATCGAATGGACCGGAGCGTTGAAATCTTCGTATCAGTTCGGGAACGATTTTGTCCTGGGCAGCGGGCCCGCCGTGAAAGCTGTATTTGAGATCGCGGAGATTTCGGGAAACTATTCCATGAAGACAAAGGTGAAAGCAGTGGTTCGTCTTCCGCTGGACTCTCTGGAGGCGCTGAAGAACCGGAATGGAGAGCAATTCCACTTCTCGGGAATTCTGGCGAAACTGGAGACTTATGCCAGGGAAATTGTGATTTTCGACGGAGCCCTGAATTGAAAAACGGGATGGCTTCTGCCATCCCGGCTGTTTCATCCGGACCGATTACAGAGAGACTGCTTTTCCGCTTTTTGCGGATTCGATCATCGCAAAGCTGATATCCAGACTGTTGCAGGCGTCCTGAATAGTCGGAAGCGGTCGGGGTTTTCCGTTCAGGGTGTCGGTGATGTTTTTCAACTGACAGAAGAGTCCGGAGCCGATGTTGACTTCTTCCAGCCGAGCGCCGTGTTCTTCTTTTTTCCATTCCTTTTCCGCGTCGATGAGTGTTGAGTTCCCGTCGGCGGAGAAGTGTGTGATGTTGCTGGAGCCGTCCATAACGAGGGCGCCGTTGTCCCCGTAAATTTCCATGAGTTCGTTGGAGCGTCCGAACCTCTGCCAGGAGCACATCATATTGCAGATGACTCCGCTTTCATAGGTGATGACGGATGCCGCATAATCCGCGGGCAGGGGGAGTTCTTTCGAGAGCAGGAGACTGTCGGCGTAGACCCGTTTCGCCTTTCCGAAAAACCAGTTTGCCAGATCGATGTGATGGGCCAGCATGTCGATAATGACGCCTCCGCAGAGATCGAAGTCCGCAAACCAGTCGCCCGGCATGCGTTTGTATTTTCCGAGCGGAAGGTCGACGTTGCAGTAGCGGATTTTTCCAATGGTTCCGGAATCGATCATTCGTTTCAGAAGAATGGATTTCGCCAGATGGCGCCGTACAAATCCGACGGTGAACAGCTTGTCGTAATCCTTGAGAAGAGCAAGCAGTTCCTTCTCCGTTTCCGGTGTCCGGCAGAGGGCTTTTTCGCAGAAGACCGGCTTGTGAGCGGCTGCCGCGGCACGGACTCCTTCCTGATGGCAGTAAGTCGGAGAGGTGACGATGACACAGTCCACCTCCGGCGCGCTTGCCAGTTCTTCCGCGCTGTGATAGATCGCCGCACCGTAATCCGCATGCATTTTTTCAGCGGCTTCCGGAGAGATGTCGTAGACCCCGGTTACGGCAGTTCCTTCGATTGCTCTGGTTTGCGACGCATGCGCGTTTCCCATGCGTCCGGCTCCGATGATTCCATAGCGAATCATGTGATTCTCCTTGTTTGTTTTTATTTCTGAAGGTTCGAACGAGTCATAGGGAATGAGATCGTTTCGTATTGGACATTGCCGTTGCACCAGACGGCGCACGGGGTCCAGTCGTCATCCGCGATGACGAAATCCGCAAAATTACCGGTTTTCAGCTCTCCGATCCCCGGAATTCCGAGGGAGCGCGCCTGATTGTATCCGGCACAGCGGATCAGTTCCGCATCCGGCAGAAGACGGAGTGCGCGAAGGCGTTTCAGCCCTTCGCTGAATCCCAGCAGACTTCCGGCGATTCGTCCCGAGGGCAGGGCCGCCTTGCCGTCCCGGACGATGACATCCAGTCCGCCGAGGGTGTAATTCCCGTCCGGCATTCCCGAAGCGCGCATGGCGTCTGTGATCAGCATGACCCGTTCCGCGCCCTTCATGCGGAATATGATCCGCAGCATCTCTTCCGAAAGATGGATGCCGTCAGCGATGAGTTCGACGAAGACGTCGTCCGCCAGCAGTCCTCCTCCCACCATTCCCGGACGCAGATGGTGCAGCGGGGTCATCATATTGCAGAAATGAGTCAGATGTTTCAT
>CALXMJ010000310.1 GCA_944389445.1 uncultured Victivallales bacterium
GTTGTTATACTGGAACCACATCGGCATGGACCATTCCGCGCCGCCTTTTTTGATTGCGGAGATCAGTTTATCATCGAATCGCCAGTTTCCGTTGCTGCCGAGAAAACCGCCGACAGCGTCGTAATGCGCTCCGAGCCATTCGGCCTTTTCCGGACTCTTTTTGTCATTGTCGAAATCGTAATGGAAATAGAGTTTCTGTCCGACCGCCTGTTCGATTTTCGCGTAGGCGTCGCGAATCTTCCGCCATTTTTCGGGACCTTCGGGCAGTTTCTTCATTTCGGCGGTATTGAAAATTCCGGCGGAGGAGTAGCCGAAAATCAGGGGCTTTCCGTTCCGGCGCGCCAGATTCGGGCTCTTTCCGTGTTTTTCCAGAAGCTGTTTAATGGATTTGATGTACTCGTCGATCTGATTGCCCGGCTCCTTCGGATTGCGCGGATGGCAGGAAGGATCCATGCAGATCGTGAGGTAGAACGGAACCTTCATTTTTTCCGCGGCGGCAAAGAGGCGGTCGAGAGTCTGTTTTGCGCCGTCGCCGCCAGCCCAGGCGTCAATGGCGAAACCGTCGAGACCGCCACGGATGGCGCGTCTGATCTCCAGTTCGGCGCTCTCCTCCGGAGTCAGTCTGCGGTTCTGGGGAATCAGAGGGAAATTGACAATTCTTCCTCCGACGGCATCCACCAGATTCCGGCTGTCGTGCCGGACCTTGTGCGCCTCACCGAGCGAATGGTGAATCGCACTCGTCCCGGCGGGCCAGCATGCCATGTAGTGCGCGTAAATCTGCCGTCCTTCCGCAGCGGAAAGAGAGAGCGCCGCGGCGGAAAGCAGCGAAAGAGAGAAGATCATGGATTTCATGGTTTATTTTCCTTTCGCTTTCCCTTCTGAAGAGAGTTTTGCAACGGCTTCCGGAGTCAGCGCCTCATTGTAGAGACGGACATCCCAGAGAGCGGAACAGACAGGCTGATACTGTCCCGGAGCCCCCGCTCCGATCCGGAGATCGTCCACTCCGGCGACAGGAGAATTCTTTCCGATGTAGGAAGTCGAAAGGAGCTTGCAGGATTTCCCGTTGATATAAATCTTCAGCCCCTCCTGATTGCCCGGTTCATACACCACAGCAACATGGGTCCACTGATTCTTCGGGGTCGTCTCGACGGAATTGCGGTGTCCGTAGGCGGTGGAACGGAAGCGGATGGCGCCGTCCGGAAGAACGGAAAGCAGCCATCCGGCCTTGCCGTCGCCGCTGAAATTGCCGAGAATGCCGCCCTCCTTGTCGTTTGCCCGCTTGATCCAGAGGGAGATCGAAAGTTTCTCTCCGGGTTTGGAGAAGCTGATCTTGTCGCGGCTTCCGGGAACGAGCAGCATCGCGGCCCGGTTGCCTTTGGGTTGGAAGGTGAACTCGGCGGCATTGCCGCTTCCGGCGGGAGTGTCCGGAATGAATTTCACGGTCTGCCCGTCGATTTTCTTCAGCTCCGCGGTGACCTTCTGCGTACCGGAGCTTTTCAGGCGTGCGGCATCATCGGCGCCGTCGAATTTGAACTGATAGAGCATCTCCGCCCGGGCAGTTGAGACGGCCAGACAGCCGGTCAGAATCATTGCCGTCAAAATGTGTTTCATTTTTGATCTCCTCTTGTTTTTTGTTATCTCTGATTGTCAGATTGTTTCTAAAAGATTATTTGTTCCGGGGATTGAAAAACTGCTGCGGGAGGCTCAGAAACTGTCCTCGAATAAGTGTTCCGGTATGCCCGTCCAGATATGCGATGACGGCTTTCCCGGTTCCGACGACAACCGTCTCCGCACCGGTTCCTGTTTCCGCGACATCTGTGCCGTGCCAGAAGCCGAATTGATTCGGTTCTTCCGTTGGTCCTCCCGGAGGATAGAATCCGAAAGTACCATCACTTCCACCATATTGACAACCTCCGCGAGTATCAGACACTTGCGGACGCACGGATGGCATGGTCAGCTGCCCGAACTTGAATCCAACTGGATTTCCATATATGGTAGAAAAATGGGTGTTCAGACCGGTTGTCGGGCCGACATTTCCATTCTGGCTGTAACTGTCAAGTTTACGTTCCTTCATGCTGCAGAGGGAAAGACGGTCCAATTCGTTTTGTGTTTTCACATACCCCAGATTCAAAAAAGCGGTCAGCATTGCTCCAGTGCTATACATCGACCCGCAGATAAAATCATCATGATCCGAGGAATAGAGCATCGCAACCTGAGAAAGCTGTTTTTTCCGGCTGACGCAGTCCGCTTCCTTTGCCTTCAGTCTGGCATTGTTCAATGCCGGCAGAAGAATTCCCGCCAGGATGGCTATGATGGCAATTACCACGAGGAGCTCTATCAGTGTGAAATTCCGACAAACCTCATACCTCTTTTTCATGGATCTCTTCTCCTTTTCCCGTTGCATTGTATTTTTTATAGAAAATTTCCGTTCCACTGCGCACGATTCTCAAACTGAGAACATCTGCCTCCGGACATGGCACGGAACCATAGTTGACCGTGATTTCAACTCCGTTATCATAAGTGATCCGGACCGCTTTTTCTCCGAGAAGCACATACTTTTCGATAAACGCCTCATGAAGTTCCGGGATAAGATCACAATTCAGACGATACGTCTTTTTGTCGTGATTATGATATGTTTGAGCAATTTCAAGAAAGGTTATTGCCTCGGATAATAGACAATAATCGTTCTGGAAATTGCTCAAACATCATGATCACGACGAC
>CALXMJ010000311.1 GCA_944389445.1 uncultured Victivallales bacterium
GCCAGGTGACCCGTTTCAACCAGTACCTCGCTGCGACCGTGACGGCACAGGCGAAAGCACAATACAGCAGCGGACAGCTTATGAGCAGAATTCAGGAGCTCGCCGATACGAATCTTCCCAAGGACTACCGCATCTCCTGGACAGACATGAGTTATCAGGAACGAGGAAACGAGGGAAAACTCGCCGGACTGATGACTCTTGCCCTGATCTTCGGCTATCTCTTCCTGGTAGCCCAGTATGAAAGCTGGACCGTCCCGATGCCGGTTATGACCTCGGTCGCCTTCGCGACTCTTGGAGGAGTCATCGGGCTGCTGATCACAAAAACGGCATTGAGTATTTACGCCCAGCTCGGCATGATTATGCTGATCGGACTTGCCAGCAAAAACGCAATCCTGATGGTGGAATTCTCCAAACAGGAACGGGAAGCCGGACGATCCATCTTTGATGCGGCGCAGAATGGAGCAAAGCACCGTTTCCGTGCAGTCCAGATGACCGCGTGGTCCTTCCTGATCGGAGTATTCCCGATGGTCATTGCGACCGGAGCAGGTGCCGGAAGCCGTCTGGCGATCGGTATCTCCACCTTCTACGGAATGCTTTTGGCGACTCTGGTCGGAATCGCCTTCATTCCGGCTCTGTATGTGATCTTCCAGACGCTCAGTGAAATGACACAGAAGAAACCGCAAAAGCCGCAGGCATGAATTTTTCTGCCGCGTCTGCAGGAGGAACGTCCTCATGGGGACGTTCCTCTTTTTTTTTGATCGATTCCCTCTGGCGATATGTCAAAAGAAACATATTCTGTCATCTATATTCATCATTCTATCCCCCGAAAAACAGGAATGAAACATTTTTTTTTGGTAATCTATGTATTTTTATTCTCTTTTCCATTTGATTTTTACATGATTTCTGCTTTATTATTAACTATGTTTTTTTTGGTTGAATACTGTAAATAAGCATAAAGAGGAAATTGTTAAAGTTTCTGTGACAGACAATGGCAATCCGGCGGAACGGCATTGCCCGAAGCACTACTGAGATTGTTCGAAAATTTGGGGTATTTCGGATTATTTAGGTCAGGGATTTTCAATGTTGTTATGCCGTTTTTTTCTGAACAGTGAGGATTTCCGTTTTTCTGCTTGTTTTTCAACCGGCAAAATCCGTTCAAACATTAGGGAGTAGGGAGCAATGACAAAACGTGACTTGGTGGTCAAAATCGCCGCGGAAACAAAACTTCGTCAGGAATCCGTAAGCGCAGTTGTCCAGAAAACGCTGGATTATCTTGCGGATGAACTGGCGGCTGGAAGAAACATCGAACTGCGTAATTTCGGTGTTTTTGAAGTTCTGGTCAGGAAAGAACGCAAAGGCAGGAATCCGCGCAATCCGTCCCATGAGGTCGTAATCCCGGAACGTGTGGTTGTCAAATTCCGGGCCGGAAAAGTTTTGAAGCAGAGAGTTGAAAGTCTCGCCAAGTGATTGTATATTATTGACCGTATGCATTCTTTGCAGCGGCATTTTCATACAAATCATGAAAAAACGCCTTGCGGAAATCTGCAAGGCGTTTTCCATTTGGAACGAGCAGAAACGAGGGATTCAACATGTCAAAATCAACACCGCCTCCGGGAACCAGCGATATTCTTCCGGAAGAAGCGCCCACCTGGAACTTCCTGGAAGATTCCGCAAAAAAAATCTTCTCTCTGTATGGATACGGAGAACTCAGAACTCCGATCTTTGAATATACGGAAGTCTTTCAGCGGGGACTGGGCAACGAAACCGAGGTCGTGAAAAAGGAAATGTACACGTTCGAAGACCGGGGCGGCAGAAGTCTGACCCTGCGTCCGGAGGGAACCGCCGGTGTAATGCGGTCCCTGTCGGGAACGGATGCTCTGAACGGAGTCGAGCACCGGGTCTTTTACATCGGTCCCATGTTCCGCGGAGAACGTCCGGCGGCGGGAAGAAGACGGCAGTTTCATCAGATCGGCGTGGAAAACGCGGGAAAGGTTTCGCCGGAACTCGATGCGGAATGCATCGCGATGCTGGTCCATTATCTGAATGAAATCAAGATTTCCGGATTCACACTCTATCTCAACACGCGCGGCGTTGCATCGGACCGTCCTGCGGCGGAAGAGGCGCTCCGCACCTATTTTGCTCCGCACATCGACTCCATGTGCGACGACTGCAAAGAACGTTTCCAGCGGAACATCTGGAGAATTCTCGACTGCAAACAGGAAAACTGCCGCAAAGTGATCGACAATGCTCCTGATGCGGCAGATTTCTTCAGCCGGGAATCCAAAGACTACTTCAAAAAAGTCTGCGATGCCCTGACCGCAATGGGAATTGAGTACGTCATTGAGCCGCGCCTTGTCCGCGGACTCGACTACTATGTCCATACCGTCTTTGAACTGACCCATCCCGGCCTCGGCGGACAGACTGCCATCGCCGGCGGAGGCAGATACGAACTGATGCTTCCGGAATCCAGCAAGCCGATTCAGGGAGTCGGGTTTGCCGCGGGAATGGAACGTCTTATCATGGTCCGGGAGGCCCTCGGCGTTCCGCCCGTTCTACCGGAACATCCAAGAATCTTTCTGGCTTCGATGGGAGAAAAAGCTCTGGCGTTCAATATCGCCCTCTCGGCCGAACTCCGCAAGGCGGGAATCGCAACAGCTCTGGAACTGGAAAACAAAAGTCTGAAATCGCAGATGCGCTCCGCCGACCGCCTGAAAGCGGCATACTCGGTCGTTGTCGGTGACAGCGAACTCGAATCCGGCAAAGCCATGCTGAAAAACATGTCCGATTCCTCTCGGAAAGAAGTAAAACTCACCCTGGAAGACCTGAAAAACGAATTGTGCTGAATCATGAAAAAGGTTTACAATATCAATATTGAGGCGCAGCATCCTCTGCCGACGCCTCAGGAAATTCATACGGAACTGCCGCTGACCTCCGCAATGGAGGATTTTGTCGAAACCTCGCGCCACAAAATCGAAGACATCATCCGGCGCAGAGACAAACGGATTCTTGTCGTGACGGGTCCCTGCTCCATCGACAATCCGGATGCGGCGCTCGACTATGCGGACCGTCTGAAAAAGCTCCAGGCGAAAGTCGAAGGAAAATTCATGCTGGTCATGCGCACCTATTTTGAAAAACCGCGCACGACCATCGGCTGGAAAGGACTCGTTTACGATCCGGACCTCGATAAAACGTTCAATATCGAAAAAGGACTTCGCCTTTCCCGCAAGATCCTGCTTGCAATGGCGGAACGCGAACTGCCGACAGCCACCGAGTTCCTGGACCCGATCATTCCGCAGTATCTTTCCGACCTCATCAGCTGGGCCGCCATCGGCGCACGGACAACGGAATCGCAGACTCACCGTCAGCTCGTCAGCGGACTCTCCATGCCCGTCGGATTCAAAAATGCGACAGACGGCTCCATTCACATAGCAATCGACGCGATCAAGACCGCATCCGCCAAGCACAGCTTTCTCGGCGTCATCAACGACGGCCGCACCGGAGTTTTCCATACAAAAGGCAACAAGAACTGCAATGTCATTCTCCGCGGTTCCTCCAATGCAGCAAACTACGGTTCGGAATACATTGCGTTCACCGAAGAGCTGATGCGGAAATCCGGCTTGATTCCCTCCATCATTGTCGATTGCAGCCATGGCAATTCCATGCGGCAGCCGACCAACCAGCCGGCCGTCTTCAAAGATATCGTGAAACAGCTGAATGACGGGGCGACATCCATCGCCGGAGTCATGCTGGAAAGCTATCTGAAAACCGGCAAACAGAACATGACCAGCCGTGACAATCTGACCTACGGACTCTCCATTACAGACGGCTGTCTCGGCTGGCCGGAAACAGAAGAACTCATTCTGGAAGCATTCGATTCCCTGAATTGAATGTCCTGAGCAGCGGTTTTCCGGGAACCTGCCGGGAAACCGTTTTCTATTCCAGCTTTTCCACTTCGATATCGGGGAACTGCTGCATGAAACGCAGCAGCTGGTTTTCATCCCGCTGCTCATGTGTGCGGACACACATCTTGACCCGGAGCATCTCCTCGGTTCCGCATCTCTCGCTGCCGACGGAATAACTGACGATGTGGTAGTCGTTGGAATTCAATTCATTGGTAACTTTGATCAGATCGTTCCGGTCTCTGGTGAGAAAGACGATATAGGAAGATTTTGTCCTGAATTTTCTCAGCATGAAACGCAGCACTTCGAGTCCAATCAAGGTCAGTACGGTTGCCGCAATTCCCAGGACGTAGAGCCCTCCCCCGACGGCGAGTCCGATTCCGGCTACCGCCCAGAGCCCTGCGGCGGTAGTCAGCCCGCGCACGAACTGTTTCTGCATCATGATGGTTCCGGCACCGATGAAACCGATTCCGCTCACGACTTGTGCTGCAACCCGGCTTGGATCCAGTCCGACTCCGTTTTTTCCCCACACATCCTGAAACCCCCACTGCGATACAATCATAATCAGCGCGCTGCCAAGCGATACCAGAAAGTGAGTCCGTGTGCCGGCTTCCTTCGCCCGGTACTCCCGATCCAGTCCAATCACCGCGCCAAGGATCCCCGCAACGACCAGACGCAAGAAGAATTCCGCATTCATGTTCATTCTATTTTTCTCCTTGATAAAACAATTCGGTAAACTTGATAAAAATAACAATTTTCCGGAAAAAATCAAGATAGAAATGGAAAAATTTGAGCAATCATGGAAAGGAGGTCATTCCCGAAAGTATATTTTTTCATCTTCGCCGTTCCCCTTGCGGCGGAAAGAATCCTATTTTTCCGGAATAAATAGCTAAGAATATTTGCCAAAATGGAAAAACGGCTGTAAATTAATGGAATTTTATCTAAGAGAGAGTGTTACGTCATCTATGCAGAAAACGAAAGTGAAAGTTTTTTTTCTCGGGTCCGGCGCGTTTGCGGTTCCGTTTCTTGACGCGCTGAGCCGATCCGAAAAAATCAATCTGACGGGAGTCGGAACCCAGCCGGACAAACCTTCCGGGCGCAAGCGTCTTCCAAAGGCGACACCCCTCGGGGCTTTTGCCGATGCCATGGGAATTCCCTGCATGCGGATTCCCTCGGTCAGTTCCGACGATTTCATGAAGGTCATGGAAGAATTGCAGCCGGAAATTCTTGTTGTCGTCTCCTTCGGTCAGATTCTGCGGGAACGGCTTCTGAATTTTCCGAAATTCGGCTGTCTGAACGTACATGGATCGGTTCTTCCGAGGTATCGCGGGGCCTCGCCTCTCGCAACCACGATCCTCAACGGAGACCGCATCTCCGGCGTAACATTCATGAAGATGGACAAAGGACTGGATACCGGCCCGATCTATTCCACAATGACGATGTCCATGCCGCCGGCAATCAATACCCAGACTCTGGAAATAGCGCTTTCCGAGCTGGGATCCCGGAACATCGCCGGAATTATCGCAGAGATTGCCAACGGAATGTGTCCCGTTCCCCAGGACGAGCAGGAAGCGACCATCACCAGAAAAATCCACAAAACCGACGGCTCCGTGAAATGGGATGAACCGGCGGAACTGATCGAACGTAAAGTCCGGGCATACTATCCGTGGCCCGCGTCGACGTTCCGGATCATGGGCAAAAACGGCATTCAGCTTGTCAAGATCACGGAGGCCAGAGTGGCGGAAGGCTCCGGGGTCTCCGGGACAACTCTCTCTACGGACAACCGATGGATTGTCGCCTGCGGGACCGGCGCGCTGGAAATCCTGAAACTCATCCCCGAAGGATCCAGAGAAATGAGAGCAGCGGATTTCATCCGCGGACTCAACCATCCGGGAGCCATCGCAAAAGTCCTTGACGGTCCCCCGCCGCCTCCGCCCAAACCATGAACATCAATCCGGAGACAACTGAAACATGAAACATAAAACCCAAATCATTCTGAACTGCGAGCAGCTGGAAACGCGATTCGCACTCCTGCGCAACGGCCGTCTGGAAGAATACGAGATCGAACGCTTCGATGAAGACGAACAGCTTCTCGCCGGTTCCATCTACCTCGGCAGAGTGACTCATCTGGAGAAAAAGCTGGAAGCGGCATTTGTCGATATCGGAGCTTCCAAGAACGCCTTTCTCCACTACAAGGACATGCTGCCCGCATCCTATGACATGCTCGACGACATCCGGCACATGGAAGCCGATTCCGGCATTCAGAAAAAAAACAGAAAAAAGGGAACGGTCCTTTCCAGAGTTGCGGAACAAATTCGCGGACTTGTCGGCAAAACAAACAAGGCGCAGCGTCTCAAGGAATTTGAAACAAAACTCCACAGCGGGAAAATCACGGTCAAGGACATTCCCAAAATGTTCCCGGAGAACTCGGAACTTCTGGTGCAGATCACAAAGGGTCCCATCGGAACCAAGGGAGCGCGCGTCTCCACCAACATCACCATCGCGGGACGCTATCTGGTTCTACTGCCCTACTCCGACCACATCGGCCTTTCCTCCCGCATTGATGACCGCAAAGAACGCGACCGTCTGCGGAAGATCCTCTCCAAACTTGAGCTTCCCGAAGGAATGGGCCTGATCTGCCGCACCATCGGCGAAGGACGCTCCTCCGCGGAGTTCGAACAGGATCTCGCCATGCTCCTGAAAATCTGGGAGCATGCAACCGAAGCGCTGGAAGAGAACTCGGCGCCCGTACTGGTTTACAAGGAACCGGATCTTCTGGAACGCACCGTACGGGATTTTCTGACCAGCGATGTCGATGAAATCATCGTGGACAGCCCCGATGCAGCCAAACGGCTCAAGGCGGATTTTGCCAAGTTCGAAACGTTCGATACGAAAATTGTTCTGAGCAACCGCGCCACCCCGGTCTTTGAACGGTACAATATTTCCGGCCAGGTGGCGGCGATCTTCGACCGGGTGGTTCAGCTCCCGAGCGGAGGCTACATCTGCATCGACGAAACCGAAGCCCTGGTTGCAATCGACGTCAACTCAAGAAAAAACAAAAACGCCAAGGATCAGCCGGAAAATATTCTGCGGACAAATCTGGAAGCCGCCGAGGAAATCGCCCGGCAGGTCCGTCTGCGCAATGTCGGCGGACTGGTTGTCATTGACTTCATCGACATGAAATCCCAGCGGGACCGCGACGCCGTTCTCCGAGCCATGTCGAAATACATCGAGCCGGACCGCGCGAAAACGCGTCTTCTTCCGATCAGCAAGTTCGGTTTGATGGAAATGACCCGTCAGCGCGAACATGAAAGCGTAAAAGACGCCGTCTATGATCTCTGTCCCTACTGTGAAGGTTCCGGCAGAGTCAAATCCCCCATCAGCATGAGCGTGGAAATCCAGAGAAAGCTTCGCGAATTGCTGAAGAAAAAAGCCAAAAACAAAAAAATGTCCGTTCGGGTCATTATGCATCCAACGGTACTCGCCCGATTGAAAAACGACGATGCGGAGCTTCTTCAGGAGCTTGAGGAGGACTACGGAAAGGATCTCTCTTTCCGCGCCGATCCGACAATGCACATGGAGTGCTTCAAACTGGTGGATCCGGAAACAAATCTGGAATATTGATTTTCCCGCCCGGCATAAAAAGAATGAAGTTAAGTAAGGAGAAATACACTATGAGAGACGTTTTTTTACCGTTCTCCAAACCGGACCTTGACGAATCTGACATTCAGGCCGTCGCCGATGTTCTGCGTTCCGGCTGGATCACGACCGGCCCGAAAGTCGCGCAATTTGAAGAGGAGTTCATGAAATACACTGGAGGCGGATATGCCGTTTCCATGACTTCGGAAACAGCCGTCATGGAAGTGCTTCTCCACGCGCTGGGCATCGGACCGGGCGACGAGGTCATCACGCCCTCCATGACCTGGGTTTCCATGCCCAATCTGACCGTTCTCTCCGGAGCGACGCCCGTATTCGTCGATGTTGACAAAGACACATTGATGGTCGATCCGGCGGAAGTCGAATCGAAAATCACGCCCCGGACGAAACTGATTGTTCCCGTCCATTTTGCCGGAGCCTGCGCCGACATGGATCCTCTCCGCGCCGTTGCGGAGAAACATGGAATTCCGCTGGTGGAAGATGCCGCCCATGCAATCGGAACCAGGTACAAAGGACGTATGATCGGCAGCACCGGAACCGCCATGTTCTCGTTCCATCCGATCAAAAATATCACGACCGGCGAAGGCGGAATGCTCGTCACGGACAATATTGAACTCGGCAAACGCATCCGCAGCTTGAAATTCCATGGACTTGGCGTGGACGCCTACGACCGGATGACCCATCAGCGGGCGCCCCAGGCGCAAGTCGTCGAACCGGGTTTCAAGTTCAATATGCCCGACATGCAGGCGGTCCTCGCACTCGGTCAGCTTGCCCGGATCGAGGAGATCAACGCAAAACGTACCGCTCTTGCCATGCGCTACCGGGAAAAACTCGCGGAAATCGAGGAGCTTCTCCCGCTGAGCGATCCGGCTTATGAGATTAAGCACGCCTGGCACCTCTTTATTGTACGCGTCGTCTCCGACCGGATGGACCGCGATACATTCATGGCGGAGCTGAAAGCAAGAAACATCGGAACCGGACTCCATTTCCGCTGTACGCATCTCCAGAAGTACTACCGCGAAGTCATGGGCTGTAAACCGGGAAGCCTTCCGAATACAGAATGGAATTCCGACCGTATCCTCTCTCTGCCTCTGTTCCCCGGAATGACCGCCGATGATCAGGACGATGTAATCTCCGCAATCAAAGAGATCCTTGCACGATGAAAATCAACAAACCGGCTCAACAAAAGGAGATCGGAGCACCGACCTTCACCCCGCAGCTCCCTCTGCTGACTTCGAAAAAGAAAGAAGCCCTTGCCGCCTGGCTCCCCCTGTGGCTCTGTGCGGCGTTTCTGCTGTTCGGAAATCTTGGAGTCCAGGCGGTGAACGGTTCGGAATCCCGATGGCTCGTTATCGCGCGTGAAATGTTCTTTACCGGAGATTTTCTGCATCCGACCATCAATTTCGAACCCTATTTCGACAAACCGCTCCTGACTTACTGGTTCGCGGTACTCTGTTCTCTGTTCAACGGGAAAATCGTGACGGAGCTTACCGCCCGTATTCCCAGCGCACTTGCGGCGCTTGCGGCACTCGCGGCGGTTCTTTCCATTGCAAAACGTCTGTGGAATGTAAAAATCGCGCTGGTCGCCGGATGGATTTTCATCACTTTTTACAGTTTTGCCTTCTGGGGCCGCCTCGCGGAAGCCGACATGACCAATGAAGCATTCGCCACGGCTGCGGTGGCATGGTATCTGGCTTACCGCGGGAAAAAAAGTTTCATCGGCTATCTGGTCTTCTTTTTAATCTGTTTCATCGGCGCACATGCAAAAGGGCTTGCAACCATCGCGGTGCCGGTTCTTGTTGTACTTGTGGATCAAATTCTAAACAAGACTGTCAAGCTCCACTTGAACTGGAAACTGTTCCTTGCACTGGCCATCGGCGTGGGCGTCTACATGATTCCATTTGAACTTTCCAGAGCGATTCCACCGGCAATCTCTCCGGCAACACAGACGGTCATCGACGGAGACGGCACCGTGAAAACCAGCGGAATTGCTCTTGCCCTGCGGGAAAACATCATACGCTATTTCGACCCGTTCGATCATAAGGAACCAATCTATTCCTATTTCATCCATGTGCCGCGCCTGACTCTGCCGTGGACTCCGTTCCTGATCCTCGCGATCATCAATGCGATTCTTCTGCGGAAAACTCTGACGAAGGATGAAAAGTGGCTTTGCTGGAGCATGATTGCAATCTTTCTGTTCTTCACGATTTCCGGCTCCAAACGGCATTATTACATTCTGCCGCTGATTCCCTACTGCGCGGTCTTCACAGCTCTTTTTCTGAGCCGGGAATCCGCCATACGATGGATCGAAAAAACAAAACAGATTCTCTTGAAACTCTACTGGATCCTTCCTCTCGCAGGACTCGGACTCATGTTTCTTCTGGGCATTGTTCTGATTTTGTTTCCATCGCTGGTTCCGTCGCAGTTCACGGTGCTTCGCAGACTGCTTCCGCAGACAATGATCACCCTGATGGCGGCAATCTTTGTGATCGGACTCTTTCTCTTCCGTCTGAATGGCCCGGAAACGGCTTTCACCAAATTTCTGCCGGATCGAAAACTGGCAAAGTCTGTGTTCGCAGTTTATGTCGGACTTCTGCTGGTCTTCCTTTATGTCTTTCCGACTGCCGATCAGTTCCGTCTGGAACGCAGGACTCTGCAAACCATGGCGCAGTTCATCAAAGCGGAAAAGGTTCCCCCGGAAAATGTTTATTTTTACAACAAATCCTTTGTCAACGCTGTACTTTACCTGAATCAGCCTTACGAGATTCAGATTCTGCACGACCCGAAGGAGCTGGCGAAGGTCATTGCGGAAAAAGCCGACCAGCGAGTCTTCATCATTTCCCAGAACCGGTACTTCGACCGTCTTCCGGCGGAAATTCTCAAACATCTGCCGAAAGTCATTCAGGAGCCGGCATTTGCCTGGGACAGACGAACATCCATCCGCAAAAATTTTGTCATGCGGACCATCCGGCTGAATCTCCCCAAAGTGAAATAAAAAACGGCGTCCATCCGTTTCCGCACAAATACCGTTCCGCGAAAAAAACTTCCCGGAACGGTATTGCTGTATTACGAATATCACATCCATAAAAAACGCCGCATAAGAACTCAACTTATGCGGCGCATGATTTCTTTACTGTATTATTCAGCAAAGCTTTTTATTTGTCCTCCTTGATCGCGGCCTGAGCGGCGGCCAGACGCGCAATCGGAACGCGGAACGGACTGCAGGAGACATAATTGAGTCCCATGCGGTTGCAGAAGGCTACGGATTTGGCTTCGCCGCCCTGCTCTCCGCAAATACCGATCTTCAAGTTGGAACGGGTTGCGCGTCCTTCCCGGACGGCATGCTCAATCAGATAACCGACACCTTCCTGATCAATCGTCTGGAACGGATCGGATGCCAGGATCTTCTTGTCGAGATACGCCCCGAGGAATCCGCCGACATCGTCGCGGCTGAAACCGAACGTCATCTGAGTCAGGTCGTTGGTTCCAAAGGAGAAGAATTCAGCTTCCTCCGCCATTTTCCCGGCGAGAATCGCAGCACGCGGAATCTCAATCATCGTGCCGACCAGATATTCAAAGTTCTTGAGTTTGAACTTCTTGACAACTTCGTCCGCGACACGCTTGACAATGACTTTCTGATCCTTGAGCTCCGCGGCATCGCAGGTCACCGGAATCATAATCTCCGGTTTGCATTTTGCGCCGGCCTTGATCAGCTCGGCAGCGGATTCAAAAATCGCACGCACCTGCGTTTCCGTAATCTCCGGATAAGTGATGCCGAGACGGATTCCGCGATGTCCCATCATCGGATTGGATTCATGGAGCGCATCCGCACGCTTCTGAATCTCCTGCGCGGAAATCTTGAGGCTCCTGGCAAGCTCCTTGATCTTGTCCGCGCTCTTGGGCACGAATTCATGCAGAGGCGGATCCATCAGACGGATTGTAACCGGCAGTCCCTTCATTGCCGTCATGGTTGCCTTGATATCCTTCTTGATGAACGGATAAAGCTCTTTCAGTGCAGCCACGCGCTCCGCCTGTGAAGAACAGAGAATCATCTTGCGCAGGGCAAAAAGCGGTTTCTCGCTGTTTTTGCCATAGAACATATGTTCCACCCGGAACAGGCCGATTCCCTCCGCACCGAATGCGCGCGCCAGAGAAGCATCGTCAGCGGTATCGGCATTGGTCCTGACGCCGAGTTTACGGAACTTGTCGGCAAGCGCCATGAACTTCTTAAAGCGCGGATTTTCGCTGGAATCCATCGTCGCGACCTTGCCGCTGTACACATATCCGCGCGTTCCGTTCAGGCTGAGGAAATCGCCTTCCCGGAAAGTGTATTTCCCGATTTTGATTGTTTTGTCTTTCTCGGAAATGTTCAGTTCTCCCGCGCCGACAATACAGCACTTGCCCCATCCGCGGCAGACAAGCGCGGCATGGCTGGTCATGCCGCCGCGTGCGGTCAGGATACCGGTTGCGGCACGCATGCCTTCGACATCTTCCGGATTGGTCTCCTCGCGAACCAGGATGCAGGGGATCTTCTTCGCCGCGAGCGCAACCGCCCGTTCCGAACTGAAGACGATCTCTCCGACCGCTCCGCCGGGACCCGCCGGAAGCCCTTTGACAATCAGTTCTGCTTTCTTCTCAGCCTTCGGGTCGAGAATCGGATGAAGAAGCTCATCCAGCTGGGTTGGGGAAAGACGCATGACCGCGTCCTTTTCCGTAATCAGCTTTTCGGAAAGCATATCCATCGCCATATTCAAAGCCGCCATACCGGTGCGTTTTCCCACGCGGCACTGAAGCATGTAAAGCTTCTTTTCCTGAATTGTGAACTCGATATCCAGCATATCGTGATAATGTTGTTCCAGTTTGTTGCGGATATCGAAGAGCTGTTTGTAAATGGCGGGCAGGAGATCCTGCATGGAGGCAAGATGCTTGTTCTGCTCGTTCTTCGTTTCGTTGTTCAGCGGATTCGGTGTACGGGTTCCGGCAACGACATCCTCGCCCTGGGCATTCACCAGCCATTCGCCATAGAATTTATTGTCGCCGGTCGCCGGATCGCGGGTAAACGCAACGCCGGTTGCGGAACTGTCGCCCATATTTCCGAAGACCATGCTCTGAACATTCACCGCGGTTCCCCAGTCATCGGGGATGCCCTCAATGCGCCGGTAGGAGACCGCTTTCTTGCCGTTCCAGCTCTTGAATACGGCGGCAATTCCGCCCCAGAGCTGAAGCATGGCATCATCCGGGAACTCCTTCTTCAGAACCTTCCTGATGGTCTTTTTGAAATCTTCGCAAAGCTTTTTCAGATCGGCGACCTTGAGATCCGTATCGGAGGTGTATTTTTTGGCTTTTTTCAGTTTTTCGAGCTGTTCATCAAGAAGTTTGCGAATGCCTTTACCGTCTTCGGGCTCAATGCCTTCCGCCTTTTCCATCACGACATCGGAATACATCATAATCAAACGGCGGTAGGCATCATACACAAACCGCTCGTTCCCGGTCTTTTTGATGAGTCCGGGGATCGTCGCAGAGGAAAGCCCCACGTTCAAAACGGTCTCCATCATACCGGGCATCGAAGAACGCGCTCCGGAACGGCAGGAAACCAGCAGAGGATTCTCTTTGTCTCCGAATTTCATCCCCATGCATTTTTCCACTTTTTTCAACGCGGCAAGCACTTCGGCTTCCAGGGATGCGGGAGCTTTCGATCCGTTCTTGAAATAATCGACACAGCATTCGGTCGTGATTGTAAATCCGGCGGGGACAGGAAGTCCGAGATTTGCCATTTCCGCGAGATTGGCGCCTTTTCCGCCGAGCAGTTCCTTCATGTCC
>CALXMJ010000312.1 GCA_944389445.1 uncultured Victivallales bacterium
CGAATTTCTCCTCGAACGCTTTCAAGGTCCGTTCCAGCGAGTCGGAATTCTTTTCGCAGAGAGTATGGAAATGCAGTCCGGAAACGCCGGAGAGATCCTCGCCTTCGAAATCGCACCGGCGGATTCCGAGCCGGGAGCCCGGGGCGCAGGGATCATAGATCGCCACATCCGCTTCGGAGTGTTCCGGATTCACGCGCAGGCCGAATTCGATCCGTTTTTCCGCCGTTTCCCGGAGTTTTCTGAAGCGCTTCCACTGGGAAAACGAATTGAAGACAAGGTGGGCGCAGCCGGCAAGCAGTTCCGTCAAATCCTGTTCCGAATACGCGGCTGCAAATGCGTGAACTTCTCCGGGAAAAAACTCGCGTCCGAGACGAGCCTCGTGCGGCGAACTGGCGCAGGTGCCTTTCAGCACCGTTGCCAGCAGCGGATAGATGCCGAACATGGAAAACGCCTTCTGCGCCAGAAGAATCTTCGCGCCGGTCCGCCTCTGAACGCCGTCGAGAATTGCCAGATTTCTCCGGATCAGTCCCAGATCGACGACGAAGCAGGGCGTTTTAATCTGATTCAGCGGAAGCATCGTCATCAGAAGAACGTTTCAGTCCACGGCAGTCCGTGAATATTCAGCTTCTGCATGAACGGTTCCGGATCGAAGTCCTCCATATTGAAGACCCCTTTTCCGCTCCAGGTGCCGTTCGCGACAAGCATTCCGCCGATCATCGCGGGGACTCCGGTGGTATAGGAGATCGCCTGCGACTCCACTTCGCGATAGGCGGCCTCATGGTCGCAGATGTTGTAGATGTAGTAGTTGACCGGTTTCCCGTCTTTGGTTCCCTTGATGACGCATCCGATGCAGGTTTTCCCTTTGGTGAGCGGGCCGAGACTGGCGGGATCGGGCAGAAGCGCCTTGAGGAACTGGAGCGGAACGATCTCCTGTCCGTTGTAGAGGACGGGATCGATCCGGGTCATGCCGACATTCTGGAGCACTTCGAGGTGTTTCAGGTAATTGTCGGAGAAGGTCATCCAGAAACGGGCCTGTTTGAGACCGATGTCCCGGAAATTCTTCGTGAGGGATTCCAGTTCCTCGTGGTACATGAGATAGATTTTCTTCGGACCGATGCCGTCGGGGAAATCGTAGACTTTGCTGACGGAGAGGGGATCGGTTTCGATCCATTTTCCGTTGTCCCAGTAGCGTCCTTTCGCGGTGACTTCGCGAATGTTGATCTCGGGATTGAAATTCGTGGCGAAGGGCTGCCCATGATCTCCGGCGTTGGCGTCGATGATGTCGATGGTCTCGATGGTGTCGAAATGTTTTTTGCGCGCCCAGGCGCAGAAGACGTTCGTGACACCGGGATCGAATCCGCTGCCGAGGAGCGCCATGATTCCGCGTTCTTTGAACTTATCCTGATACGCCCACTGCCATTTGTATTCAAAATGAGCAACATCCGGCGGCTCGTAGTTTGCCGTATCGACATAATTGACGCCGGCTTCGAGGCAGGCATCCAGGATGTGCAGATCCTGATAGGGGAGGGCGACATTGATGACAACGTCCGGACGATAGGATTTCAGCAGTTCGACGAGCTGTGGAACATTGTCCGCATCGACCTGCGCCGTCTGAATGTCGCGTTTTTCAATGCGTTTGATCTGTTCCGCGATCTTATTGCAGCGGGAAAGGGTCCGGCTGGCGAGGCAAACCTCAGAGAAGGTTTCGGGAACCTGTGCGCATTTGTGCGCGACCACCTGGCCGACGCCGCCCGCGCCGATAATGAGGACTTTTTTCGGCATTTTCTTTCTCCTGATTAACGTTCAAAATAGGTATAGCCGCGAAGACCGTCTTCATACGCGGCCATAATTGTCCTGCGTTCCGCAGGGGTGATCTTGTTTTCCCGGACGGCCTGTTCCGCCTTCGCGCGGAAGCTGTCCGTGAGGGATTTCGGATTGAATTCGACATAGGAAAGAACATCCGACACGGAATCGCCTTCGATTTCCTTGACGATTTCAAAACGGCCGTCTTCCCGGGAGATGTTCACGCTGACGATGTTCGTGTCGCCAAGCAGATTGTGAAGGTCTCCGAGCGTCTCCTGATACGCCCCGACAAGGAACGCCGCAAGATAGTACTCCTCATCCTCCTTGAGTTCATGGAGGGGGAGCGTGTGACGTTCATCGTGAAGATCAATGAATTTGTCGATTTTTCCGTCGCAGTCGCAGGTGATGTCGGAGAGAATCCCCTGCCGGTTCGGCATCTCCTTGAGACGATGAATCGGCATGATCGGGAACAGCTGGTCGATCGCCCAGCTGTCGGGCAGGGACTGGAACACGCTGATGTTCGCGTAATAGATATCCGCCATGGCGGCGTCGAGTCCTTCGAATTCATCCGGGACGTATTTCATCTTTTTGACTTCGCGGTGCACCGCCGCCATAATGTTCCAGAAGGCACTTTCGGCGGTGGCCCGTTCGCGGAAGGGAATGCGTCCGTTTTTGAAGAGAATACGGATCTCGTCGCGATAGTAGATCGCATCGTGGAAGCACTCCTGAATGTTTTTCGGCGTGATGTTGTTCAAGATCGCGACAATATCTTTTGTGTGTTCGCTGGCATCCTCTTTCAGCGGCGGAATCTTGGCGGATTCGAATTTTGTCGCGTCCAGAATATTGAACAGCAGGACGGAGTAGTAGGCGACCGTGGCACGGCCGGACTCGGTAATGATTGTCGGGTGTTCGATATTCTTTGAGGTCAGAATCTCGGAGACCGTCTCCACCACGTCCACGCAGTATTCATCGAGCGAGTAGTTCCGGCTGAGATTGAAGTTCGTATGGGAGCCGTCGTAATCGACCGCGAGCCCCCCGCCGAGGTCGATGTATCCCATCGGCGCGCCTTCTTCGACGAGTCCGCAGTAGATGCGGGCGGCTTCGATGATCCCGTCGCGGATGTCGCGGATGTTCGGTATCTGCGAACCGATATGGTAATGCAGCAGTTTGACACAGTCGAGCATTTCCGCATCGCGCAGGGTGTCGACCGCATCAATCAGTTCCGCCGTATTGAGCCCGAACACGCTGCGGTCGCCGCCGGATTCGGTCCATTGACCTCCCGCGCGGGTGGAGAGCTTCATGCGCAGCCCGATGTTCGGACGAATCCCCAGCTGACGGCTCCGTTCAATGATGGATTTCACTTCTCCCGGCATTTCCGCCACGAGAAAACAGTTGATTCCGAGTTTGGTCGCATACAGCGCCAGATCAATGAATTCGTCATCCTTGTAGCCGTTGCAGATCAGGCAGGATTCCGGATCGCGCAGGCAGGCGATTGCGGCGAGAAGTTCCGGCTTGCTTCCGGCTTCGAGTCCGTGATGATGTTCCCGCCCGAACTTCGTGATCTCCTCAATGACCTGCTGCTGCTGATTGACCTTGATCGGATAGACCCCTTTGTAGACGCCTTTGTAACCGGTCTGCTTGATCGCTTTGGCAAAACTCTTGTGAAGAAGCTGAATCTGGGAGTCAAGAATGTTCCCGATACGGAGCAGAACCGGCATATCCATTCCGCGTTCCTTCACGCCTTTGACAATGTCCATCAGACTGACCGCGGGCGACCCCGGTTCCCGGAACGGCGTCACGGCGACTTCCCCGTTCTGGTTGATGGTGAAATATCCCGCGCCCCAGTCATTGATTCCGTACAGATCGACGGAATCCCTGACGGACCATCGTTCCAGTGTTTCTCTCCGTATGTTCAATTCAAAAACCTCCCTGTATTGAAGTCTGATAATATACAGAGAAAACAGGTATTTTTCAATCGGATTTCTCGGATTTCATGAAATATGAACCGTATCCTTGCACCGATCGAAAAAAGCCCGGGAAAATCCGGCACGGAGGACGTACCCGGTAAGGCGCGCCTTATAGAAGTTCCAGTTTCAGAACGGCGGGAAGAGTCAGTTTTCCCGGACGCGTCCGGATTCTCAGTTCCTCCGGATGCAGGAGTTCTTCTCCCCACCAGGTGATCTGCTTGACTTCGGAGCCATCCTGAAGAAGCGTGATCTTTGTAACTTTTCCTCGCAGCTGCGGCAGGATGATGTCGCCCATCGGCTGGAATGGAATATGAAGATAGATGGTTTTTTCTCCCGTTGCCGTGTAATGCATTCCGGAGGGCGGCGTAAACGGAGCTGCCCCGGCGCCCGTTACCGCTTCGCCGTTGCGGGAGAACCACTCCGCAATTCCGCGCAGGAGAGTCTTTCCCTCTTCCGGAATGTTTCCATGCGAATCTGGTCCGACATTGAACAGCAGGTTTCCGTTTTTGGAGACGCATTGCGTGAGAGCGGTCATGACGGTGGAAACCTCTTTGAAATCGTGATCGTCCTCCGCATATCCCCAGTGATTGTTCATGGTCATGCAGGTTTCCCACGGAACGGGGGCGTCGTCCCGTTTCAGCGGATGGTTCGGAACGGAGATCTCCGGCGTCAGATAATCTCCGGTAAAGGAGCTCTTGTCGAAGGAGAGACGGTCGTTTACGATGATTTCCGGCTGGAGACGGTACACCATTTCCAGCAGATGTTCCGGATCCCATTCCTCCGAAGTCTTGTAGCGTGAGGTGTAATCAAAAAAGAGCAGATCAATTTTCCCGTAATCGCTCATCAGCTGTTCCACCTGGGAATAGAGATACTTCTGATAGATTCTGCGGTCGCGTCCGGGCCAGTCCGTTTTTCCGTGCTTGCCGAGCGGATGCTCCGGATCCGGAATGAAGTGCGGATGGCGCCAGTCAACCAGACTGTGATAAAAACCGATCCGGATTCCCCTTTCGCGGAAGGCGTCCACCAGTTCCCGTGTAATGTCGCGTCCGTAAGGAGTCCTGGTGATTTTGTAGTCGGTGTAACGGCTGTCGAACATGCAGAAGCCGTCGTGATGTTTGGTCGTGAAGACCACATACTTCATTCCGGCGTCCTTTGCCAGATCCGCCCAGCTTCCCGGATCGAAATCCACAGGATTGAACTCCGCGGCATAGCGTTCATAGTCCGCCATGTTCAAATCCTTCTGGTAAATGATCCACTCTCCCTGGGCAGGAATGGAGTAGATGCCCCAGTGAATGAACATGCCGAAACGGGCGTGGGTGAACCATTCCGTTCGATTCCTCATAAGCGAATCTCCTTATGCCCGGATAAGATGCCATTGAGAAGGACAATGAAATGTTTCGCCGGGGAAAAAGCCTGTCGAGGAAATTTCCGGTTCGCTCCATTGCCTGTTGTAATTGTAGCGGCAGCTGGCAAAACGCGTACCGGGAACTGTTTCGGGTGTCAGTCCGATCCCCCGGAACGGGATGACAAGTTCCCCGCACCAGAGATTGCGTTCCGGGAATTTCCGAGCGCAAGCCTTGAGTCCGGCTTCACAGATCTCCTGCTCAAAGGGGATGGTCCGGAACCGCTCGATCGGCGGAAGGTGAAGCTGAAGCGTAATG